>MAAU01000083.1 GCA_002162825.1 Gammaproteobacteria bacterium 54_18_T64 | reverse complement strand
CTGGATTTTGGCAGTGGCCCCGGGCCAACACTGTCTTTAATGCTGGAAGAGGCGGGCCACCGGGTTGAACTCTACGACCCTAACTATGCACCGGATGAGGGTGTGTTTAGCCGTCAATACGACTTTATTACCAGCAGCGAAGTGGTCGAGCACTTGCGCGCACCGGGGCTGGAATTAGAGCGTTTGTGGACTCTGCTGAAGCCGGGTGGTGTGCTCGCAATAATGACCAAGCGGGTGATTGATCAAAATGCCTTTGCGCGCTGGCACTATAAAAATGACCCCACCCATATTGTGTTTTTTAGCGAACAGACGTTCCAATGGCTGGGCAAACAATGGCAGGTTGAGCCGGTGTTTTATAGCGCAGATGTGGTATTTTTTAATAAAAATAACTAGCTGTCGAGCGAAGCCCTTAACTCTAAGTACATTGGAAAGTGTGAATATTCTTACAGCTGGGAGCATTGTTCGGCTATCATCGGTGGCAGATTATTAATAACAATTAAACATAATAAGGAAGTAATACATGCCCCGTAGTACTGTGATGGAACGCCTTGGTGATAGTGAAACAGTAAGTTTCGGTAAGTTCTCAGGTTTGGTTTTGAGCGCCCTGGCAGCGACACTGTTCCTCACAGCTTGTGAAAAATCGGCAGGGCCTGTACCCGCCAGAGGGCCGACTGAGGTCGCTGTGGTGGAAATAAAGACAGCCGATGTTCCCCTGAATACTGAGCTGCCGGGCCGCACTTCGGCCTATCGCATCGCCGAGGTACGGCCACAGGTTGGCGGTATTATTGCCAGGCGCCTTTTTGTCGAAGGCAGCGAAGTAAAAGCGGGTGACCCTCTCTATCAAATAGCGTCTGAGTTGTTTGTGGCGGAGGTGAATCGTGCGGCAGCAGCGGTACTGCGTGCCGAAGCGACGCTGTCGGCAGCGGTTTTAAAGACGAATCGCTACGAAGATTTGATCGCTAAAAAAACCATTAGTCAAGAAAATTACGACGATGCCCAGGCCGACTTGCGGGCGGGAAAGGCGAATGTTGCGGTGGCTAAGGCCGAGGCGGAAATTGCCGCGATTAACTTGCAATACTCCTTGATTAAGGCGCCTATTTCTGGACGCATCGGTAGCTCCTTTGTCACCGATGGTGCCCTGGTTGAGGCCGAACAGGAAGAAGTGCTGGCGGTTATTTGTCAACTCGACCCGCTCTATGTCGATATTACCCAGACCAGTCGCGAACTGTTAACGATGAAGCGCCAGCTGGCAACGGGGCAGTTGGAACAGACTGGTATGGAGGGTGCGGCCGTCCACCTGATGCTTGAGGACGGTAGTGAATATACTCGCCCCGGTCGTTTGCAGTTTAGCGAGGTCAGTGTCGACCAAAGTACCGGTGCCGTCACTCTGCGGGCCACGGTGCCGAATCCGGATACTGTTTTATTACCGGGCATGTTTGTCCGTGCTCGCCTTGAGCTCGGGCTGCAGAAGTCTGTTGTGTTGGCACCCCAGCGTGCGATTACCTATGAATACTCCGGCAGTGCAGTCGCGATGGTGGTGGGTGCGGACAATAAAGTGGAGCGTCGCTTGATAAAAACGGGCCGGGCTGTTGGCGATCAATGGTTGATACTAGAGGGCCTGCAAGCGGGTGAAAAAATTATTATTGACGGCCTGCAAAAGGTGCGCCCCATGGCTTCGGTGACGACGGTAGCGTATCAAGCGCCCACTAAGAAGGAAGCACACTAAATGCCTAACTTCTTTATTGACCGCCCTATTTTTGCCTGGGTGCTTGCCATTATCGTTATGTTGGCGGGTATTTTGTCTATCACGCAACTACCCATTGAACAGTATCCAGAGGTGGCGCCACCGGCCGTATCCATCAAGGCAACAAACCCGGGAGCTTCCGCCGAAACCGTGCAGAACACCGTGGTACAGATCATTGAACAAAATATGGTCGGCATCGACAACATACTCTATATGTCATCGAAGAGTGATTCCGCAGGTGTCGGTGAAATTAAACTGACCTTTCTACCGGGTACCGATCCCGACATTGCCCAGGTACAGGTTCAGAATAAGCTTCAGGTTGCCATGCCACTGTTGCCCCAGGCGGTGATAGAGCAGGGTGTCAAGGTGACGAAATCGGCGACCGGTGTGATGATGGTGATTGCCTTCTATTCACCCGATGGCCGCTATAACCGCTATGACATCGCCGATTATGTTGCCGCGAATATCCTTGAGCCGATTGGCCGAATTAATGGTGTCGGCGAAGCGACTCTTTTTGGTTCGCAATACGCCATGCGCATCTGGCCCGACGCCGACAAACTCAACAGCTTTAAACTGACGACACAGGATGTGGTGGAGGCGATTCGCGCCGAAAATGTGCAGGTGCGTGCCGGTGAGTTTGGCGCTGGTCCCGCTCTGGCGGGGCAGCAATTAAACGCCACTATCATTGCCCAAACCCTATTGAAAAATGCCGATGAGTTCGGCGATATTTTGTTGCGAGTGAAGCGAGATGGCTCGAGCATTTATTTACGCGATGTGGCACGCATTGAGTTGGGCGGTGAGAATTACCAATTCCTCAATCACTTTAAAGGTGTGCCCGCCAGCGGCATTGTGGTGCGACAGGCCTCCGGAGCCAACGCCCTGGAAACAGCCCGCGATGTGAAAGCCAAACTGGCCGAACTCGCGGTTTTTATGCCCGAGGGCATGGAGGTCGACCTTGGTTACGACACCACGCCCTTTGTCGAAGTGTCGATTATGGAGGTGGTGAAAACATTATTTGAAGCCATCATCCTGGTGTTTTTCGTGATGTATCTGTTTTTACAGAATTTTCGCGCCACCTTGATTCCGACCATTGCCGTACCTGTTGTGTTGTTGGGCACCTTCGCTATTTTACAGGCCTTCGGTTTTTCCATTAATACCCTCACCATGTTTGGCATGGTATTGGCCATTGGCCTACTGGTCGACGATGCCATTGTGGTGGTCGAAAACGTCGAACGGCTGATGGTCGAGGAGAATTTATCGCCTCGGGATGCGACACGTAAATCGATGTCGCAAATTACCGGTGCCTTGGTGGGTATCGGATTAGTGTTGTCCGCCGTTTTTGTGCCCATGGCCTTTTTCCCCGGCACCAGTGGGGCTATCTACCGGCAGTTTTCCATCACCATAGCCTCGGCGATGGTGCTCTCTGTGTTGGTGGCTCTCATTCTCACCCCAGCCCTCTGTGCGACCATACTCAAGCCTGCGGTGGAAGGGCATCACATGAGTAAGAGTGGCTTCTTCGGTTGGTTCAATCGGGGCTTTGATCGCTTGTCCCGTTGGTATCAAAAGGTGGTCGCCAGTATTATTCGTAAAACATTGCGCTATTTTTTGATTTACGGCGTGGTTGTTTTTGCCGTTGGTTTTCTTTTTGCCCGCATGCCCACTTCCTTTCTCCCCTCGGACGATCCCGGTCTGATGTTCACCTTGGTGCAGTTACCAGTGGGTGCAACCATGGAGCGCACGCGGGGTGTGATGGACCAAATAGAGCAGTACTATGCCGAGGAAGAGGCCGACACGATCTCTACCGTTTACTGCGTGGTGGGTTTTAACTTTAGTGGTCGTGGTCAAAATAATGGCCAGTGCTATATCAAAATGCACGACTGGTCCGAGCGGCGTTTAGACTCCCAGAGTGTACAAGCGGTGTCCCGACGGGCGATGGCTGGCCTGGCGCAAATTAAGGACGCCCGTGCCTTTGCCTTTTATCCGCCACCGATACGAGCACTGGGTAACTCTGCGGGTTTTGATTTTCAACTTAAGGATGTCGCGGGCCGAGGTCACGACGCCCTGATGGCGGCGCGTAATCAAATCCTTGGTGGCGCAGCGCAGGACCCTCGCCTGGCAAAGGTGCGACCCAATGGCCAGAACGATAGTCCTCAGTTCAAGCTCAGCATCGACCGACAGAAGGCCAGGGCACTGGGTTTGTCGATGACGGACATTAACAGCACCCTTTCGACCGCCTGGGCGTCGACCTACGTCAATGATTTTATTGATAAGGGCCGTGTGAAAAAGGTCTATGTGCAGGGCGAGGCACAGTACCGCATGACCCCTGAGCACCTGAAGGACTGGTATGTGCGTAATGCCGAGGGCGATATGGTTTCCTTTGCGGCTTTCTCTTCCGGCAAATGGACCCAGGGTTCACCGCGTTTAGAGCGCTACAACGGCGTTGCCTCGATGGAGATCGTTGGTGAGGCAGCCCCCGGTTACAGTTCAGGCGATGCCATCGCCGCTATGGAAGAGCTGGCCAGTCAACTGCCACCGGGTTTCGGCTTTGAATGGACGGGTGGTTCGCTGCAGGAAACCCAGTCCGGTGCCCAGGCACCACTCTTATATGCCTTGTCGTTGGCGGTGGTCTTCCTCTGTCTGGCGGCGCTGTACGAGAGTTGGGCCATTCCCTTTGCGGTCATGTTAGTGGTGCCCCTCGGCGTGATAGGCGCCCTGCTGGCGAGTTATTCACGCGGTTTGCCGAATGATATTTTCTTTCAGGTGGGCGTGCTAACCACCATTGGCCTGTCGGCGAAAAACGCCATTCTCATTGTCGAGTTTGCCCTCGATTTACAGTCTCAGGGCTGGCAATTAAGGGAGGCAATTTTGGAGGCCGTGCGTCTACGCCTAAGGCCCATCCTGATGACCTCTTTCGCCTTTATGCTTGGCGTGATGCCACTGGTTACGAGTACCGGGGCCGGTTCGGTGGGTCAAAATGCCATCGGTACAGGGGTACTGGGGGGCATGTTTACGGCCACGGTACTGGCTATCTTTTTTGTACCCTTGTTCTTCATGGTGGTGCGCAAAATGTTTGTGGGGCGGGCAGTGGAGAGCCAGTCTGAGAGTTCTGTCGCAAAAGCGTCAAGCGATGGCTTGCCATCGGCGTAAATATGCCCTGAAAATACCAGCCATAATGTTGATAAATGGAAGGTTGGGGCTATGTTGAAAATTTTGCGCGATCGGGCACTTGTCACGGCAGGTATTGCCAAGCGCTCTGCCCATGTTGTTAACGAGGCCATTGTCAGCGAGGGCATGGATGATCGTCGTATTTACCTGATTGAAAAGGGCAGGGTGCGGGTCTCGGGGCGTGTCGAATTGGCCGATGGTCGTCATATTCAGCCGGGTCTTTGCGACCTCGGCCCAGGGCAGGTTTTCGGTGAGTTGAGCTTGTTTGATAGCGGTTCGCGCAGTGCCTCTGTGACGGCGCTCGATGATGTTGAGTTGCTGGCGTTTGATGCCCTGGCGCTGGCGGCTTATTTTGATCAATACCCCGAGAAAGGCTTCGTGGTATTAAAGCATCTACTGCAGATCTTAAGCACGCGCCTGCGCCAAACCGACCGTCGCTGGGAGCAGCTTTTCGCCTGGGGCCTGAAGGAACACGGTATCGACCAGCACCTGTAAGCTCAGGAGTCGTCGACGGCTTCTAGCTCCGGCGACAAGCCCCATTCCCCGGGGCCGATGGCTGTGTATAATCCCGCTTCAATGTCTACCCCGGAGCTGGGATGGAGCAATTCCAAAATATTGGTGTCGTCGCCCGACTCGAACACCCCGAAGTTGTCGATAGCCTCAAACGTCTGGTGGCCTTTCTGCGGGCGGACGGCCGCAAGGTGCTGGCGGAATCGAGAACCGCAGAGCTATTGGCCGACCCCGCCATTGAAACCATCTCCCGGCGCTCCATTGAACGCACCGTCGACCTGGTGATCGTGGTTGGTGGTGATGGCAGTATGCTCGGTGCCGCCAGGGCCCTGGTCGACCTGAATGTCCCCCTGCTTGGTTTGAATCGTGGTCGGCTGGGATTTTTAACCGATATTCACCCCGATGCCATGGAAGAAGGGATTGGCCGCGTGCTCGCCGGTGAGTATAAAAGCACCGAGCGCTACCTACTGGAGATGCGTATCGAGCGCGATGGTGAGACCATCGGCAAGGGCCTCGCCCTCAATGACCTGGTGCTACATCCGGGTCGCTCGGTGCGGATGATGGAGTTCGAACTCTCCATCGACGGGCAATTCGTCTACAGCCAGCGCTCCGACGGCCTGATTATTTCCACACCCACCGGTTCCACCGCCTACGCTTTGTCGGCGGGCGGGCCGATTATGCACCCCAAACTAGATGCGATTGTGGTCGTGCCGATGAACCCCCATACCCTGGCCAGCCGCCCCATCGTCATCAGTGGCGAAAGCCAGCTCGAGATACTGGTTGGTACGCGCAATGAATTGCACCCGCTGATCTCCTGCGACGGTCAGGTGGATATCAGCACAGAGCCGGGTGATATCATAAAGATTCATCGCAAGCCCATCCCCCTGCGTTTGATTCACCCCACCGAGCACAATTTCTATGAGACTTGTCGGGACAAACTGGGCTGGGGTCGTCGGCTCGACTCCCTGCGCCCAGGCGAGAAGGTCCACCGTTAATGGCTGACGGCGAGAAATGGCTTGCTGCCGCTAAGCTGTCGACGGGTTTTGATCTGGATTTGCTGGTACTGGCGCTCAATCGCAAAAATATTGCCTACCGCCTTGTTGAGAGTGACGAGGGGCACGAATTGTGGCTCGACCAGGGTCAGGGTCTGGCCGAGGTGGAGCAATTGATTGCTCACATTCAGCAGATGACAGTGGTAGAGAAAACAGTCAATGCCGACAGACCAAAGGGTGTGGGCCTGTTGAGTGTGTATCTGAGCCGGGTACCGGTGACGCTTTTTACCCTGGCGCTGGGTGTCCTGGGTTTTCTCTTGGTGAACTACCAGCCCGATAGCGTGCATCTATTTACTTTCGTAGATTTCAGCCTTGCCAATGGTCGGGGGCCGGTATTTGTGCCGCTAGAAAAGAGCGTTGCGGCGGGTGAATACTGGCGCTTTGTGAGCCCGGCCTTCCTGCACTTTGGTATCTTTCATGTCGTCTTCAATAGCCTGTGGTTGTGGGAGTTTGGCCGTCGGGTGGAGCTGGTCAGTGGTCGCTCGGCCTATCTGGTGTTGATGTTGGCACTGGCATCGGGCTCCAATGCCGGGCAGTATTTGTGGGATGGCCCGGTTCTGTTTGGCGGTCTCTCCGGTGTGGTCTATGGCCTGGTGGGCTATGTCTGGGTGCGTAATCGTCTGGCCCCCAACCCGCTGCTAAATGTTCAGCCGGGCATTATTTACATGCTCATAGGCTGGTTGCTAATCTGTCTATTTGGCATCGTCGATCTCTTTATCAATGGTGGTGTTGCCAATGGCGCCCATGTCTCTGGTCTGTTAATCGGTATGTTGGCCGGAGCTTTCGCGGTGCGGCAAAAATCGCTAAGTTGATCGTTAAGAAAACAAAGGTATATGTGTGAATATTGAACAAGTACTCCAGGCCCTGACGCCGGACGTTTATGAAAAGCTGAAATTGGCTGTCGAAATTGGCAAGTGGCCGGACGGCAGTAAATTGAGTGCCGAACAACGGGCGACCTGCCTGCAGGCGGTCATCACCTACGATAGCGAGCACAAGCCGGAAGCCGAGCGCGTGGGCTTTATTGCGCCCACAAAACACCAGCACTGCGGTAGTACTACGGGAGAGGTCGCCGAGGCTGATAAGCCTCTTAAATGGCAGCATTAAACCACCCCTGGCCATTGTGTTTTCAATATCAATAAGAGATAGAGTATGACGATAAATGTTTCGGGTCACCTCAGTAAAATGGTGGTGGAACTGGCGACGCCGGTAAAATATTTCCTGCCCCTGGATGATGAGCGCGTGCTACTCAATGATTATCTAGGTCAGCGTATCAGCCTGACTTATGCCGGTGAGATTCACTGCTGTCACTGCGGACGAAAAACCAAAAAAAGCTTTAATCAGGGCTTTTGCTTCCCCTGTCTGAAAAAACTGGCGCGCTGCGATAGCTGTATTATCAGCCCAGAAAAATGCCACTACGAGCAGGGCACCTGTCGCGAGCCCGAGTGGGGCGAAGAGTTTTGTTTGGCCGAACACGTGGTGTATCTGGCCAATTCCTCGGGCGTTAAAGTGGGGATTACCCGTGCCACGCAGTTACCGACACGCTGGATCGATCAGGGTGCGGTGCAGGCCTTGCCCATCATGCGCGTCGCCACACGCCTGCAGTCGGGCCTGGTGGAAGATGCCCTGCGCCAGCACGTGGCCGACAAAACCAACTGGCGGAAGATGCTTAAGGGCGAGATTGCCGATGTCGATCTGGCCGCCACTCGCGACCAGCTTTTTGAACTTTGCCAGCCCGAACTTGAGGCGCTGAATGAACGCTTTGGTTTACAGGCGCTACAGCCGGTGGTGGATGGCGAGTGTGTCGATATCGAATACCCGGTACTGGAATACCCCACCAAAGTTAGCAGTCAGAACTTTGATAAAACACCTCTGCTCGAAGGCACGTTGATGGGGATTAAGGGGCAGTATCTGATCCTCGATACCGGGGTGATTAATATGCGCAAATTTACATCCTACAACGTCAGTTTTTCAGCCTAAGCTTACTATTATAAATACGGTGGCAAATCGATAAGTGCTACTGATTAATCTGCAATCGGAGTTGCACCTATGTCACTGAGAGATTCCCAGCCAAAAACCATTCGTCTCGAAGATTACAAACCACCGCTGTATTTAATCGATAAAACCGAGTTGCGTTTTGAACTCGGTGACAATGAAACCCTGGTTAAGGCGGCGCTGCAATTTCGACGCAACCCCAATGCCGAGGCGAATGCCGCAGCAAATACCCTGCGCCTGCACGGGCAGGAACTGGACTTCCGTTCATTGGCTATTGATGGACAGGCAGTAAGCGCAGATCAATATCAGATCGGTGCCGAGGAGCTGGTGATCCATCATGTGCCCGAGCAGTTTTTGCTCGAATCTGTGGTT
>MAAU01000098.1 GCA_002162825.1 Gammaproteobacteria bacterium 54_18_T64 | reverse complement strand
CGCAACTGGCCGACTATGCCGCCATGCACCTGCCCGCCGATAGCAACCCCTGCCTGGGCCTTGCCAGTCTACCGGATAACCACAGTGCGGCCCTGCCTGTCTGGCGGGGCATTGTCGAACTGCTGCTAAAGAAGGATGGCGGCTGGCGCAAAACCATTAATAAATCCTCCGGCTTTCCGACCAAGAAGGATTCACAGCAACCGGAATTTGCCGCGCAACGCAAAGTGGAATGGGCCGAGCTGCGCGACTGGGCCCAAGAGCAAAGCGGCCTGCTCGAAACCCTGAGAGATATCCGCGCCCTGCCCCCCGCCCACTACGATGAGGTGCAATGGCAAGTGCTTGAAGCCCTCACTACGCTGCTGCCCCGCCTGGTAGCGGAATTAAAATTGATTTTTCAACAGCAGCGCGCCAGTGACTTTTCGGAAATCACCCTCAATGCCCTGGAGGCTCTGGGCAGCGAGGACGAACCCACCGACCTTACCCTGCGCCTCGATGCGCAGATTAATCACATTTTAATCGATGAGTTTCAGGATACCTCGTCGGTGCAATTCCGCCTGCTGCGCCTGCTCACCAGCGGCTGGCAGAACGGTGATGGCCGCACCCTGTTCATTGTCGGCGATGGAATGCAATCGCTGTACAGCTTTCGCAATGCCAATGTCGGTCTGTTTCTCGATGCTCGCAAACACCCCATCGGCGATCTACATTTACAGCCCCTCGATCTGAGCGTTAACTTCCGCTCCCAGGCCAATATTATTCACTGGGTCAATGCGGTGTTTGCCGAGGCCTTTCCCCCGGTGATGGACAGCGGCCGAGGTGCTGTGCCCTATCGCCACTCGGATAATTTCAAGCCCGCTCTCGATGAACCCGCCGTCAGCATCGACGTGCTGAGCAATGACGATGAGGACAGCGCTTTGTTAGAAGCCGAGCTGGTGGCCCAACGCGCCCTACAGACACGACGGCAAAATCCCAGTGCCAGCATTGCCATTCTGGTGCGGGGACGACGACATTTACGCGAGATACTACCGGCCCTGCGCGCCCACAACCTGCCCTGGCAGGCTCGGGATATCGACCCCCTGGCCTCGGCCATGCCGGTGATCGACCTGGTGTCACTGACCCGTGCCCTGCTCAACCCGGCGGATCGCATCGCCTGGCTGGCCATCCTGCGCGCACCCTGGTGTGGTCTGGATCTGGCCGACCTGCTGGCAATTGCCACCGCCCCCATTGCCAGTAATCCAATAGCGGAAAAAGCCCAGTATCCCCTGCTGCTCTTACAATTGTTAAATCATCAAGCCATTGGCGTCGACCAGGGCGCAAAATTATCTAACCAGGGCGCAGTCATCATCCGCAGGGTGGCTGGTGTTATCGCCAGCGCCTGGCAACAGCGCCATCGCAAGCCCTTGCGCAGCTGGATTGAAGGCACCTGGCTGGCCCTCGGCGGGCCCGCCGCACTGGGCGGCGATGAGTCGCAAACAGACATTGCCCTGCACCAGTGCCAGCAGTATTTTGAGCTGCTCGAAAACCACACTCAGGGTGCTACCACCATCGACGATTGGCCAAGCTTTGAATACGCCATCGATCAGCTCTATGCAGAGCCACTAGCGGATAAAGAGCCCTTAGCAGATACCGAATCACCTCAGAGTGAAGCTAAGCCCCCTGCCCTGCAGATTATGACCATCCATAAATCCAAGGGCCTGGAATTCGATACGGTGATCATCCCCGGTCTCGATCGTCGCGGCGCCAACAACAGTCACGAGCTATTACTCTGGCGTGAGCGGGTCAACCACAACGGCAACAATCAGCTATTACTGTCGCCACCGCAAAAACTCGGTGCCGCCGATGACGCCCTCTACACCCACCTAAAAAGAGAAGAAGGTATTAAATCGCGACTTGAAAACACTCGCGTCCTGTACGTCGCCTGCACGCGCGCCATTCAACGCTTGCACCTGCTCTTTCGCCAACCCAATAAAATCCCCGCCAGCGGTAGCCTGCTCGCCTCGATATGGCCGGTATTGGAACAACATGTGGCGGTGGGTGATGAAGGACAGGCACCTCCGGCACTCGAGCACTGTGCACTGAGCCTACATCCACCTTCCTCACCGGCGAGCGGCGAAGCTGGGGAAGATGAGTTGCATGAATTGCCTAATAGCCACCGCTACAGTTTGCGACTGCCCCCCGAGTGGCGCAGTCCCTTCGCCGAGAATGGCTCGTCAGCCAAGACCCAGCTCTTGCCGCCAAGGGCGGACAATAAAGCCCCCACCATCGGCCTACCCGGGGCCAGTGACCCGCGAAAAATCGGCACCCTGCTGCACCGCACACTGCGACTGCTGGTGATTGAGGGTATCGACAAATGGACGCCCGAACGCATCAGCCATCAACAAACCAGCTGGGCTCTACAAATCAAGTCGGCAGGCATTGTCGACGCTAGTGGCGCCATGGAAGTACTCAACGAGGCGCTGCTAAAGTGCCTGGCAGATCAGCCCCGGCACTGGATTTTTGACCGCAATCACCGCGATAGTTATTGTGAGTTTGCCCTCAACTATCTGGATCAAAAGGGGGGTATAGGCAGTGCCATTATCGACCGCTGTTTTATGATGGATGACATCCAGTGGATCGTCGATTACAAAACCTCAGTGCCGGCAGAGGGGCAAAGCCTCGACAACTTTCTGTGCCAACAACGCCAAGCCTACCAGGCCCAGTTATCACTCTACGCGCAAACCTTGTGGCAATTACATAGCCATCAGGAAAACCAGCAAGCTAGTGAAACACCCCTTAAAAGCCCGACGAAACTCAAGGCCGCGCTGTACTTTCCACTGTTATCCCACCTCGAGATTGTGCTTGATCAATAGTATCCATTCCCAGTTAGCGCTTTTCGCCCAATTGCCCTTGTTTTTGCAGTAGAATGACGGCCCATTTTAATAAACAAGATCATTCAGGTCGTAACGTCATGGTCCAGCGCACACTCGAAAATCTCAACATTCAGTCACAGGAAGTCTTACTGACGCCGAACGAATTAAAAGCCGATGTCGCTCTCAGTGAAGCGGCGGCGCTGACGATTGCCCAGGGCCGCAAAGCCATCGAGTCCATTCTAGACCGCCAGGACCACCGCCTGTTTGTGGTCATCGGCCCCTGCTCCATACACGACGTCGAGGCCGCCAAGGATTACGCCCAACGCTTGAAGGCCCTGGCCGAAAAAGTCGGCGATACCCTGCTGATAGTGATGCGCGTCTATTTTGAAAAGCCCCGCACCACCGTCGGTTGGAAGGGCTTGATCAACGACCCCTTTCTCGATGACTCCTTCAAAATTTCCGACGGCCTACATATTGGCCGCCAGTTGTTGATGGATATTTCGGAACTGGGCCTGCCCACGGCTACCGAGGCCCTGGACCCTATTTCACCCCAGTATTTACAGGACCTGATCAGCTGGTCGGCCATCGGTGCGCGCACCACCGAATCCCAGACCCACCGAGAAATGGCCAGTGGCCTGAGCTCTGCAGTCGGCTTTAAAAATGGCACCGACGGCAGCCTGAGCGTCGCCATCAATGCCCTAAAGTCGGTTGCCAACCCCCACCGTTTCCTCGGTATTAATTCCGAGGGCAGCGTCGCCATTATCAAAACCAATGGCAACCCCTACTCTCACATTGTGCTGCGCGGCGGTGACGACAAGCCCAATTACGATTCGGTCAGCGTCTCACTGTGTGAACAAGCTTTGGAAAAAGCCGGCATCGCGGCCAATATCATGGTCGATTGTAGCCACGCCAACTCCAATAAAAACCATGAGTTACAGGTTCTGGTCATGGAAAACATCACCAGCCAAATCGTCGACGGCAACCGCTCCATTGTCGGCATCATGGTGGAAAGTAATCTGGTGGCCGGCAATCAAAAACTCTCGGCCAATCGCGACGACATGATCTACGGCCAGTCGGTCACCGATGCCTGCATTGACTGGGATACCACCGAGCGCACCATCCTCGACATGCACGACAAATTAAAAGATGTACTGCCACAGCGTTTTAAGGCGGATTAATTAGCCATCCATCACAGGATGTGAGATCACGCTAATATCAAAGTAATAACAAAAAAGGGGCCCTTCACTTGAAGGGTCCCTTTTTTATCGATCCTAATTTAAGCTCTAGACGAAACTACAGCGCGGAAAGACCGACATTAATAATACCCTGCAAGGTTTCACGACTGGTATTCATCTTGGCATGCATGCGCAAGCCAACGGCCAGGGTCAATAAATAATCGGCCATGGCCTTTGGCGACTTTTGACTATCGAGCAGCCCCAACGATTGAGCCTCGGCCAGGCGCTTTTCAAACAAGGCGCTTAAAGGTTTGGTGCGCTGCTCGGCCTGGGCGGCCAGGTGGTGGTTGACATGGGCAAATTCAGAAATGCTGTTAAATAATAAACAACCCCGCGAGCGGATCGCCTCATCTTCGATCAAACAGACGCTTTCCAGAAAACTGCGGATGGCCTGTAAAGGATCATCAATGGCCCACAGCGTCGCCTTTAAAGTGACGGTAACATCCTCGACGTAGAGGTCGAGAGCCTCGAGAAAAAGCCCCTCCTTATCGCCAAAGGCGGCGTATAAACTGCCCCGATTGAGGCTCATGGCACTGAGCAACTTTTGTATTGAACTCGACTCATAGCCCTCCGCCCAAAACACCTGCATGGCGGCATTGACGACCTCAAGTCGATTGTATTCGGGCGGTCGGGGCATAGACGTGTCTAAGGGAGAAGAGGAGTAGAAAATATACCACTAATCGATATCAGCTGATAAGGAAAAGAATAAGCGGATGGAGAAAACGCCAGCGCAGGCTGCGATGGCGCTGTAATAAAATGCTTATTTATAAAAGGCCTGGGAGCTATCGCTGTGATCGGTAATATCGCGAACCCCTCCCAATTCAGGAATCTTCTCCAACAAGGTGCGCTCAACCCCGTCTTTCAGGGTGACATCAGCTTGGCCACAACCCTGACAACCGCCGCCGAACTGCAGTACTGCAATATCACCATCCATTTCTTCGAGGCTGATATTACCGCCGTGGGCAGCGAGACCCGGATTGATTTCACTGTGTAGAATGTAATTGACCTTGTCTTCAACCGGGCTGTCATCACTGACCCGCGGCATGCGCGAGTTCGGTGCACGAATACTCAGCTGGCCACCGAGACGATCGGGGGAATAGTCGACCTTTGCATCTTCGAGGAAGGGAATACTGCGTTTATCGAGATAGGCCTTGAGGCCGGGCAGTTCGAGGAGCTGATCCTCCTCCTGCTCCTCTCCGGGGCGGCAATAGGCGATGCAGGTCTCGGCCTTCGGGGTGCCGGGGTCGGCGACGAACAGGCGAATGGCGATGCCCTCACAATCCTGCTTGAGTAGCAGGTCAGACAAATATTCCTGGGCCGATTCGGTGATTTCGATACTGCTCATTGTGACTACCTATACCTGAGTAAAATACTCATGTATTTTAGCAAGCCTCCGCTCGACACTCAATGTCTATAAGTATTGCCCCGAGCATTAAGGGGACGTCTCACCACACTCGCCGATACGAGCACTTGTGATAGCAAGCTGCTAAAATGCCAGGCCGTTTTTAGCCCCATGACACCGGATAATCTCTTGAACACTCTCGAAAACCGTATTGCCGCCCTCCATCAAGCCGCAGCCAGGCGCATTCTCTTTCTCGATGGCGCCACCGGCACCATGATCCAGCGCCACAAGCTGCTGGAGGCCGACTTTCGCGGCAAGCGCTTTGCCGACTGGCATCAGGACCTGGGTGGTAATAACGACCTACTGGTGCTGACCCAGCCACAGATTATTCGCGACATCCACCGCGACTATCTCGAGGCCGGCGCCGATATTATCGAGACCAACACCTTTAACGCCACCTGCGCCTCCCAGTCCGATTACGCCATGGAGGCCATCGTCTACGAGCTGAATTTCGAGGCTGCGAAAATCGCCCGCGAGGCCGCCGACGAGTTCAGTGCCCTAACACCCGAGAAGCCCCGCTGGGTGGCCGGTGTTATTGGGCCGACCAGCCGCACGGCATCGATCTCCCCCGACGTCAACGACCCCGCCGCGCGCAACACCACCTTCGACGAGCTGGCCGAGGATTACCGCAATGCCACCCGCGCCCTGATCGCCGGGGGCAGCGACATTATTTTGATTGAGACCGTGTTCGATACACTGAATGCCAAGGCTGCGGTCTTTGCGGTACAGGACGTCTACGAAGAGCTGGGCATTGAATTGCCGATTATGATTTCCGGCACCATTACCGATGCCAGCGGCCGCACCCTGTCGGGGCAAACCCCCGAGGCCTTCTGGAATAGCCTGGCCCACGCCAAGCCCTTCGCAATCGGCCTAAACTGTGCCCTCGGCGGCGAACAATTGCGCCCTCATATTGAAGAGCTGTCGAATATTTGCGCCACACTAATCAGCGCCCACCCCAATGCCGGCCTGCCCAACGCCTTTGGCGAATACGATGAAACGGCCGAGGAAACCGCCAGCATTATTGCCGGCTTTGCCGACAGCGGCCTGCTCAACATCGTCGGTGGCTGTTGCGGCACCACCCCCGAACACATTCGCGCCATTATCGCGGCCTGCGAGGCCAAGGCGCCGCGCACCGTACCGGAAGAAGCCCAGAGCTGTAGACTCTCCGGTCTCGAGCCCTTCACCATCGACGGCAACTCCCTCTTCGTCAATGTCGGCGAGCGCTGCAATGTCACCGGCTCGGCACGCTTTAAGCGACTGGTGCTGGAGGGCGATTACGAAACTGCGCTGGCCGTAGCCCTGGAGCAGGTCGAGAACGGCGCACAAATTATCGACATCAATATGGACGAGGGCATGCTCGACGCCGTCGAGGCCATGACCACCTTTCTCAAGTTGATCGCCTCGGAGCCGGATATTTCCCGCATCCCCATCATGGTCGACTCGTCGAAATGGCACGTCATCGAAGAGGGCTTGAAGTGCATTCAGGGCAAGCCGGTGGTCAATT
This sequence comes from Gammaproteobacteria bacterium 54_18_T64, assembly GCA_002162825.1. Classification (GTDB taxonomy): domain Bacteria; phylum Pseudomonadota; class Gammaproteobacteria; order Pseudomonadales; family Porticoccaceae; genus Reddybacter. Next base: position 1,914 of record MAAU01000098.1, on the reverse strand, counting down.
CCATCAGCATGAAGGAGGGCGAAGCGCCCTTTATTGAGCAGGCCAAACTGTGCAAGCGCTACGGTGCCGCCGTGGTGGTCATGGCCTTCGACACGGACGGCCAGGCCGACAACCTGCAGCGACGCATCGACATTTGCGGGCGCAGCTACGACATACTGGTTAACGAAGTCGGCTTTAATCCCAACGACATTATTTTTGACCCCAATGTCTTTGCCGTTGCCACCGGTATTGAAGAACACAATAATTACGCCGTCGATTTTATCGAGGCCTGTCGCTGGATTACCGCTAACCTGCCCGGGGCCAAAATCTCCGGTGGTATCAGCAATGTGTCCTTCTCCTTTCGCGGCAATAACCCGGTGCGCGAGGCGATTCACTCGGCCTTTCTCTACCACGCCATTAAGGCTGGCTTGAGCATGGGCATCGTCAACGCCGGCCAGCTCGCGGTTTACGACGACCTGCCCGCCGAATTGCGCGAGGCCGTCGAAGATGTGATTGGCAATAGGCGCGATGACAGCACCGACCGCCTACTCGCCATCGCCGCTGATTACCTCGGTGACGGCAGCGCAAAAGAGAAGAAAGAAGACCTCGCCTGGCGCCAATTCGACGTCAATAAGCGTCTCGAACACGCCCTGGTGAAGGGCATTACCACCCACATTATTGAAGATACCGAAGAGGCTCGACTACAGGCCGAGCGCCCCCTGCACGTGATTGAAGGCCCGTTAATGGACGGCATGAATGTGGTCGGCGACCTGTTTGGCGAGGGCAAGATGTTTCTGCCCCAGGTGGTGAAATCGGCGCGGGTAATGAAGCAGTCGGTGGCCCATTTACAGCCTTTTATTGAAGAGGAAAAAGACGGCGACGCCAGTAGTAACGGCAAAATATTGATGGCCACGGTGAAGGGCGATGTCCACGACATCGGCAAAAACATCGTCGGCGTGGTGCTGCAGTGCAATAACTTTGAGGTGATTGATCTCGGGGTGATGGTGGCCTGCGACAAGATCCTCGCCGTCGCCAAGGAAGAAAAGGTCGATATCATTGGCCTCTCAGGCCTGATCACCCCCTCCCTCGATGAAATGGTCCACGTCGCCGCCGAAATGGAAAGACTCGATTTCGACCTGCCGCTGATGATCGGCGGTGCAACCACCTCCAAGGCCCATACGGCGGTAAAAATAGACCCTAGGTACAATCGCGCCCAGGCCATTTATGTCGCCGATGCCTCCCGCGCCGTGGGCGTGGCCAGCACCCTAATGAATGCAGAAAAACGTCGCGACTATTACGCCAACACCGCCGCCGAATACGAGGTGGTGCGCGAGCGCGTCGCCAACCGAACACCCCGGGGTGACATCGTGCCCTATGAAAAAGCGGTCGCGGCGGGCTGGCAATACGACTGGGAAAATTACCAGCCAGTACAACCTAAAACCCTAGGTGTGCAGGTGTTTGCAGACTATCCCTTAGCAGAGCTGATCGAGACCATCGACTGGACACCCTTTTTTATCACCTGGAGCCTAGTCGGCAAATACCCAAAAATCTTTAAAGACAAGGTGGTCGGTGAAGCGGCAAAAAATTTATTCGACGATGCTCAAGCCATGCTCGCCGACCTGGTCGACAATAAAAAACTCAGGGCCAATGCGGTATTGGGTATATGGCCGGCCAATCGCATCGACGGCGACGACATCGAAATATACAGCGATGCCAGTGGCAGCGAGACCATCGCCACCAGCCATCATATTCGCCAGCAAACCCGCAAGGGCAAGGACGACAGCCCCCTGACCTCCCTGGCCGATTTTATCGCCCCGAAAGAATCGGGAAAAATGGACTACATCGGGGCCTTCGCGGTGACCACGGGCATTAACGCCGACGAACTGGCGAAGGAATACGAAGCCAAGGGTGATGATTACAATTCAATTATGGTCA
>MAAU01000088.1 GCA_002162825.1 Gammaproteobacteria bacterium 54_18_T64 | reverse complement strand
CCGTCGCCCTGTTAATCGGGGTGATTTACGGCACCGTTGCCGGTTATATGGGTGGCCGGGTCGACGCGGCGATGATGCGCCTGGTCGACATTCTCTACGCCCTGCCCTTTATGATTTTTATTATTCTGCTGATGGTAATTTTCGGCCGCAATATACTGCTCTTGTTTCTCGCCATTGGCGCGGTCGAGTGGCTCACCATGGCCCGCATCGTACGCGGCCAGGTGCAGTCTCTGCGCCAACAGGAGTTTGTCGAGGCTGCTGTTTCCATCGGGCTGGGGCCGTGGGCGATTATCCGCCGCCACCTCATCCCCAACACCCTGGGGCCGGTCATCGTCTATACCACCCTGACCATCCCCAATGTCATGTTGCTGGAATCCTTTCTGAGTTTTCTCGGTCTCGGCATTCAACCCCCGCAGAGCTCCTGGGGTTTGTTGATTTCCTACGGTGTCGAGACCATGGAGGAGTACCCCTGGCTCTTGATCTTCCCCGGCCTGGCCCTGTCGATCACTCTCTTTGCCCTTAACTTTCTCGGCGACGGTTTGCGCGACGCCCTCGACCCCCGTGCGGCAAAGGACTGAGTGGTCATGAGCAAAACCAAAGAAGACAATATACTTTCAGTTACCGATCTATCTATATGTTTTAAAACACGTAATGGCTTAACAAAAGCCGTTAAATCTGTCGATTTTGAGATCGCCCGCGGTGAAACCCTGGCCATTGTTGGCGAGTCCGGCTCGGGTAAATCCGTCACCTGCTATAGCCTGCTGGGGCTGATTCCCCAGCCACCTGGTGTGATCGAAAGCGGCAGTGCGCTGTTCACGGCAGATGGCGGGCGCGACCTGCTAAGCAGTGACAAGGCCACCTTGCGCAGCTTGCTGGGCGACAAAATCGCCGTCATTTTTCAGGACCCGATGACCTGCCTCAATCCCTATTTAACGATAGGCGAACAGTTGATTGAGCCCCTCTGCCAGCACAAAAACCAGAGTCGCCCCCAGGCCCGAAAACGGGCCATTGAGTTGCTCAAAGAGGTGGGTATTAAGGATGCCGAAACACGCTTTGGCAGCTACCCCCACGAATTTTCGGGGGGTATGCGCCAGCGAGTGATGATCGCCATGGCGCTGATTACCGAACCCGAGTTACTGATCGCCGACGAGCCCACCACGGCACTGGACGTCACCATTCAGGCACAGATACTGAAGCTGCTCGACACGCTAAAAAAACAGCGCAATATCGCCCTTATTTTCATCTCCCACGACCTCAGTGTGGTCGCCAGTATTGCCGACCGGGTCGCGGTGATGCGCGCCGGAGAAATTGTCGAAAGCGGGGGCACTCAGCAAATCTTTCAACAGCCCCAACACCCCTACACCCAACAACTGCTCGCCTCGGTGCCCAGCGGCCCCAAGCCAGCGCAAGGCTTTCAACCAGGCCCGGCGGACCAGCCCCTATTGCGAGTGGAACACCTGAAAACCGTTTTTCAGGGCAGTAGGGCCGGCCTGTTCGCGCCCCGTCCGCCCGCCACCATTGCGGTCAACGATGTCTCGTTTGAGTTGCGCCACCGCGAGATACTTGGCCTGGTGGGTGAGTCGGGCTCCGGCAAGTCGACCCTGGGGCGCTCGGTGATTCAACTCATTAAACCGACAGCGGGCAGCGTACACCTCGATGGCCAGGAGCTGACACAACTCGGCCCGAAACAACTCAAGCCCCTGCGCCAGCGCATGCAAATGATTTTTCAGGACCCCTACGCCTCGCTGAATCCACGCATGACGGTATTCGACACCCTGGCCGAGCCCCTGCTCTACCACCGCATCGCCAAGCGCAAGAATGTCAGTGCCCAGGTACTCGCCCTAATGGATGATGTCGGCCTCGCCCACGCCGACATCCGCAAATACCCCCACGAGTTTTCCGGTGGCCAGCGCCAGCGCATCGCCATCGGTCGCGCCATTGCCACCAAGCCCGAGCTGATTATTGCCGATGAGCCCGTTTCGGCCCTGGATGTGACCATTCAGGCGCAAATACTGGATTTAATTCTGGCCCTGGTCGAACGTCACAACCTGAGCATGCTGTTTATCTCCCACGACCTGTCGGTGGTTCGCTCAATAGCCGACCGAGTACTGGTAATGCATCACGGTAAATTGATTGAAAGCGGCGCAACCGAGGCGCTATGGGCGGCACCCAGCGAGGCCTATACCCGAAGCCTGCTGGCCGCAGTACCCCAGCTAAATCAGCCAATATAAACATGGGGTAGACAAGCGCTTACAGCACGCTAAAATTGCGACCACCCAGGACACCCTTCAAACAGCTAATTAGCTGAGGTACGAGGACAGAGCAAGTTCAATGGCTATTTTTAATAAAGCAGAAATCGATCAGCTGCGCGTTGTGCGCAAACGTATCAAGCAGGAGTTTGGCAGCGCGCCCCCTCTGGACACACCCGATTTACTCGAGGACATTCTCAAATACAGTACCGAGTCGAAGGATGCCATTACCAAGTCGCAAATTCGCCAGTTAATGGAAATCATCGGTGAGCCCTGGCCCAACCGCTTCTCAAAGCTCCATCCCTACTGCTAGAGCAGCGCTCGTATTAGAAAGGCGCTGGCATGACCTTACAAGAAAAGCCTTACAACAAAAGTTTACAAAAAAGCCTTACAACAAAGGGTCAAAATAAAGGGCTCGCGACAAAAGGCACACGGCAAGACCCTAGACAGCCAGGTCCAAAAGTACCGGGCAGTGATCCGAGCCCATCACCTCATTGAGAATATCTGCGGCCTGGACATCGCCCCGCAAGCTGCCCGACACCATGAAATAATCGATGCGCCAACCGACATTATTTGCCCGCGCCCCGGCCCTGTAGCTCCACCAGGAGTACTTCACCGCCTCCGGGTACAGCTCACGGAAGGTATCGACAAAACCGGCGGCAACGAGGTTATCCAGGGCATCGATCTCGGCCTGGGTGTAACCGGCACTTTTATTGTAATTGGGCTTGGGCCGCGCCAGGTCGATGTCCTTGTGGGCGACATTTAAATCGCCACACAGCACCACCGGCTTTACTTTTTCGAGGTCTTGCAGATAGGCGAGAAAATCGGCGTCCCATTGCTGACGATACTCCAGCCGCTTCAGGCCATTGCCAGAATTGGGCGTATACACGGTAACCAGATAAAAGGCCTCAAACTCGGCTGCAATCACCCGGCCCTCCTGGTCGTGTTCGGCTATACCCATGTCGTACTGCACCGACAGTGGCTCCACCCGGGATAATATCGCCGTGCCGGAATAGCCCTTTTTCTCGGCGGAATTACTGTACAGGTGATAACCCTCAATCGACGCCAGGGCCTCGGCAACCTGCTCGTCCTGGGCCTTGGTCTCCTGCAGACAGAGCACGTCCGTCTCCATGGCTTGCAAAGACTGGGCAAAATCTTTCTTCATGGCGGCACGTATACCGTTGACGTTCCAGGAGACTAAACGCATCGACTGTAATTCCTCTGACAAATAGGGGGGGCGTAAAAAGTCGCCTATGGTAAACCCAAGCCCTGCCGGGCACCATCCTTGTTACGGCAGCTCAGGGACGATAGTGCACGGAGGCATGTCATACGTTAGTCACCGGGAGTGGGTTACACTGCACGGCATCGATATTAACGGCATACACAGCCCTGTTGACACATGGACAGCGCCTACGGGAAAAATAATTATGAGCGAATCAAATAAGACACCCGAAAAACACACTAGCGACCCCTACGCCAACCTCATCAAGCCCGGTGAGACACCCATTGACGAGGAGGCCATACCCGCGGCCACGGTGATCTTATTGCGCGATGGCGAGTCGGGCATGGAAACGCTGATGCTGCGCAAGAACAAGGAGATCCGCTTCGGTGGCATGTGGGTGTTTCCCGGTGGGCGCATCGATGCCGGCGACTACCCCGAAGATGGTGATAAAACAGAGGCCGCCCGCCGCGCTGCGGCACGGGAAACTCACGAGGAAGCCGGCATTCACGCCAATCCGGAGGACTTTATCTGGTTCTCCCACTGGACCCCGCCGCCCATCACCGCCAAGCGCTTTAGCACCTGGTTTTTTGCCGCCCGCGTGCCTGAGCATAAGGAAATTATTATCGACGGTGGTGAAATTCACGATCACCAGTGGATCAGCCCCCGGGAGGCCATCGAACGCCACGCAGAGCGCACCCTAGATTTCGTGCCCCCCACCTGGGTCACCCTGCACTATCTGGCCAATTACCACAGCGTTGATGAATTACTCGCCGTGCTGGCGCAGCGGCCGCCAAAGATCTACGAGACCCATCTCGGCAAAACCGAGAGTGGCGAGCGCGTGGCGATCTGGAAGGGTGACGCCGGTTACGAGGGCTGGGATGCCACCGTAGAAGGTGAACGCCACCGCATCACCATGGCAAAAAGTGGCTTTGTGTTTGAAAACTCTTTTGAAGAGTATTAAGTCTTATTGTGTGCATTAGCCCCTGGTGACGGCGCGTCAATAGCGTCGCGCACCGGCCGTGGCCAGCTCTAAGTTTAATCTCCAGTACGACTCAAACAATAAGTAAAAAAGCAAACAACTCGACAAGGTATATCCACAAGCCCACTTTTAGTGGGACTCAGGGTGTCCTGTTTGAGTTGGCCTATTTTAGTTGGCCTATTTTAGCTAAGCACCTAAGTTCAGCGGGCTAAACCACAGCAGCATATCGTCCTCTTCAATACCGGGCAAAAGTCACAGTGCTGATTTGCTTATTTGGCTTATTGAACAAAACCGTACTACCTTTGTTGTAACAATAACGTGGCCACGTTTTCACGGAGATAAACATGGACGGACTGCAGCAGAAAGATAAGCGCAAGGGACAGGCACCAATCCCTAAAAACCTAAAAGATTTTCTGAGCGCAGACCAAAGGATGTCCCTCAATAGTCTCAGCCACTTCGGCTGGGAGGTACTCTTTATTAGGCGCCCAGCCTTTAAAGACCCAGTAGTCGTATTGCTCAATAGTGACGGCCACTCCATTGGCATACTGGACGAGGATGGCAAAATCCAGGTCGACACCAATATTGTCATACGGAACTAGGCGTCATCGGCGCCGTCCCAATACCCCGCCACCTGTTTTCTAACGACCCCGCCGAGCACTACTGCTTTGTGTCTTGCAAGCGACTTATTCAGCAAGCCATTTGGCCCATTGTAGCGGCCTTCTTTTCATGACGAGCCTGGGCTTATTACTAAGCGGCCTGCCGAATTCTTCTATTGCACGGAACGCTTAATTTTGAACTCTAGAGTGGGGATTTACAGGCTTTTCTTTTGTCGACTTTTTTAAGTCATTCCGTGGGCAACATTGTCACCAATGTAAAGTACCCCTTAAAATCCTTAGGCACAGGGTGTAGTGGCCAAGTAAATCTGCCCCGGGCTTAGCATTCAAAGAAGTGAAAAAATTGAACCACAATAAAAATGACGCGTATCGCCAGCGCCTATATACCATTCCCTGCATTAAGCTTCGTCTTTAAAGGAAGCCACCTCTGCCGCCGTTAAGTAACGCCATGTTCCCACCTCAATATCCAGGGTCACCTCACCTATTTTTTCGCGATGCAAAGTGACGACTCGCTTACCGACGCTTGCAAACATGCGTTTTACCTGATGAAACTTACCTTCGCTGATGGTCAGTAAAGCTTCCCTTGGGCCCAGTATGTTTAATTGTGCGGGTCGTGTTAATTCTGCCTCACCCTGCAGTTTTAAGCCTGCGGCAAAACGTGAAGTGAAATCGATTGTCTGCGCCTTTTCAATCACTTTCGACAAGCCCACGCGATACACCTTTTTACAGTGTTGCTGGGGACGGATAATATCGAATGACCAGCGCCCATCGTCGGTCGCCAGCACCAGGCCGGTGGTATTGGCATCCAAGCGCCCCGCCACATGCAGCTCATCGCTGCGCTCAAGATTCAGGGCGCTAAACAGGGATGGGTAAGCCTCATCAACATTTGAGCAAATAGTATTGGCCGGCTTGTGAATCATGACATAGCGAAATGCCCGGGGTACAAGCAACTGCCCCTTAAGCGTGACGCTGTTGTTTTCGTGCACTTGCACCGACTCGACAAACACCGCCACATCATTAACCACGACCTTACCGGCGCGTATGTACTCCACAGCCTGCGTTCGACTGAACTTGGTACTTTTACAAACAAATTTATCTAAGCGCATATCGGGTTGAGGTTGGTGGGCAACGAAGGGACATTATCCTTACTCGTAGAGTTTAGAATAAAACCTAAAAAAGGGTGTCTTCTTATTCGCCGGGTTTTTCCCTCGCTGTCCTAAGCTTAGCCATCCAGAGTTTGACCAATAATAATGATTTGCTCGGCGGGCTGAGATAAATTGCCCGCTTCATCGACACTGTAAACGTAGTAGTCGCCGTCCACCAGTCCGGTGGCGGAAATCACAATTTGGCTGCTACTGATGTGGATTGAGGATTCATTCCAGAGTTCATCGGCACTACCAGTAATGTCGAGCACGCTAGTGACGACAATCTCTCTATTGACCAAATAAGCCTGGCCTTGTTCGTTACTGATGGCGGTGACAAAACCGCTAGTGTCGATGATGCCATCGGCATCGAGCTTGCGGGTTCCGTCGGCGTTAAAGGTTTGCAGCAAAGGCCCACTGTATTCGCTGCCAAGGGCATCGTGATCCCAAACCAGGGCATACTCGCCCTTGTTGCCCACGGCGCTGATGTCGGGGTCACGGCCAGCCTGAAAATAAACCGGGTTGCCGTCAAGCTTACCGTCAGCGCCGACCTGTTGTACGGCGGTGGCGTACTTACCCTCCCAGGTAAGTACATAGGCACCATCGGTACCGAGGGCACTAACGTCTGGGCTACCGGCACGAGCAAAGGGCCCCGTAATATCTGACAATTGCAGCAAGGCATTACCGCTGGTGGTGCCATCCGCATTATATTTTTGCGCGAAGCCCATTGTTCTCCATGATTCAGAAAAAGAGCTTGCCCATGTCAACACAAACTCGCCGCTATTGCCCAGGGCTGTTATTTGCACATAGCTACTCTCGACTTCCGTAGCGCTGGTGGCGGCACTGCCATCGGCATTAAAAACTTGTACAAAATGACCCTTGTCCTTTCCGCTCGACAAGCCAGACCAGATGACAGCATAGGTACCGGTATTGCCGAGGGTGGCAATGTCCCATATGAAGCGAACGTCTTCGTTAAATTCGGTGACCTTACCGGTACTGCTACCATCGGCATTGAATATCGGCCCAAACACGCTGTTCTCTGAAGCAGGGGTATCTGCATGCCAGCTCAATACGAAGTGCCCACTGTCATCGAGACTGGCAAGGTGCATGCCATGGGCATAGGCGCTCAGGGCTAGTTCTAGCGGCTGTTGGCCCGCAGGATTGCCCTGGGGGTCAAAGTGCTGGAGGAAGATACGCGGTTCTTTATCGGCATCATCGACATAGTAGCCAGCCCAGGCAACCAGGTAGTCGCCATTGCTGCCCAGCGCGGTGGTGAGGGGCCAGCTAATCGCTTCTTCGGCCGTCCCGTCTATCTGTATCAAAGGGTGGTTGTCGGTGCTGCCATCGGCATTGACATGTTGAATGAAAATTGTCCGCGTATACGAGGGCTCGTCAGCACTATACTGTGTACGATGCCAGGTAAGGACGTAGTCACCACCACCTAGCGCGGTAACTTCTGCGACCTCTGTTCTATCGCCTGACTGAGAGCCCTCATCTAAGTGAAGCAGACTGGCGGCAATCACTTCGCCATTGGTGTCCAGCTGCTGCACGCGGCCATCCTTGAAAAAACCTCCCTCAAAATGGTGTTCGATCGAGCTGAGCACGTAGTTATCGCCATCGTTCAGCGGTGTAATGCTGGTATGCACACCACGGTCATGCAAAGCAAAGAGCTGGGGCAGCGAGGCGCTTACCGTGGGCGCAATGGTATCGACAAAGTAGGGGACTGTTTCACCGAAATAAAAGCCATGGGCGTAGAGTTGCTCGGTGAGCTGCAGGGGCGACGTGGCGGCCGCAGCGTCGGCGAACTCTCCTGGCCCGGGATCGGCGCGGAGCACACTGTGGTATTGGGCTATAACCTTAAGTTCCTCTCCGCGCAAGGCGGCGAGCTCGGGTGAGCGGGCAAAGTGGCCCAGCAGCTCGGCACGACTCAGACCCCGATCGAGTTCGGCCAACCAATAGGCGTGGCCCGCGGCATCGGCGGCCCGGGCAAAGCTATTGCTATAGACTTGGTCGATAAAGTCGCCATTGTCGACCAGCCCACCGTAGAGTGCCTGGTATTCGGCGGAAGCCATAAAGTTTTCGCTGATCGAAATAAATGTACTGCCAGCCTGTAACGCTGATGCCCAAAATGCCAGCCCGGGCGCGTCGGGCGCGCGATTAAAGGTGGTGTAATAGAGCGAGGCCAAAGGGCTGATGGTGGTGGCAAATTCGCCGCTGTTGAGAAATACCTGGGTGGCCTGGGCGGCCGACAGGCTGCGGCTATCGATAACATCGAGCCAGTAGGCTTTGCCCTCGGCATCGGCCTCGCGGGCGAGAATATTGTTGTACAGCTGGTCGATAAAGGCATCCGTGCTCATTGCTTGCGATATTCCTTATTAGTCGGTTTCAATCGTGGAACAAACCATTGCCACGTACTGTATCAGGGCTGCCATGAATGGCTGCCCTGTACTTTATTTTAGTGCTTATTCCTTACGGGTGTCCTGTCAAATAGCGTCCTGAACTTGACCGATAATAATAATTTGCTCGGCTGGCTGGGATAAATTGCCGGCTTCATCGGCACTGTAGACGAGGTAGTTGCCGTCAACCAGTCCGGTGGCGTAGAGGTGGCTATTGCTGATGTCGTGCCAGCTTACATCCGCGGATACATTCCACAGCTCATCAGCGCTGCTGGTGATATCGAGTACGCTGGTGACAACGACCTCGCTATTAACCAGGTAGGCCTTGCCACGTTCGTTGCTGGTGACGGTAACAATGCCACTGGCGTCGATAACGCCATCGGCGTCAAATTTACGGGTGCCGTCGGCATTAAAGGCCTGAATAAAAATCGAGGAGTAGGTGTTTTCAGACGCTGTGGACCAGGCGAGAACATACTCACCGCTGTTGCCCA
>MAAU01000065.1 GCA_002162825.1 Gammaproteobacteria bacterium 54_18_T64 | reverse complement strand
CTTGACCGACGCAGCAGAATCAGTAGTGAAAGCAGCGGAGGGTAAATAATGAGCATATTAATCAATAAAGACACCAAGGTTATTTGCCAGGGTTTTACCGGCTCACAGGGCACCATGCACTCCGAGCAGGCCCTGGAATATGGTACTAAATTGGTCGGTGGTGTAACGCCAGGTAAAGGTGGGCAAACTCACCTGGGCTTGCCCGTTTTTAACACTGTTGCCGATGCGGTTGCTGAAACGGGTGCAGAAGCATCGGTTATTTATGTTCCCGCTCCCTTCTGTAAAGACTCCATTCTTGAAGCGGCGAATGCCGGTATCAAGTTGATCGTCTGCATCACCGAAGGCATTCCGACGCTGGATATGCTGGAATGTAAAGTGAAGTGTGACGACCTGGGTGCCATACTGATCGGTCCTAACTGCCCCGGTGTTATCACACCCGGTGAGTGCAAGATTGGCATTATGCCCGGTCACATCCACCTGCCCGGCAAGGTCGGTGTTGTATCACGCTCCGGTACCTTGACCTATGAAGCCGTGAAGCAGACCACTGATTTTGGTTTCGGCCAGTCAACCTGTGTCGGTATTGGTGGTGATCCCATTCCGGGCTCCAGCTTTATCGATATTCTCGCGCTGTTCGAGAAAGATCCACAGACCGAAGCCATCGTCATGATCGGTGAAATTGGCGGTACCGCTGAAGAAGAAGCCGCGGCTTACATTAAAGCCCACGTTACTAAGCCCGTGGTTTCCTACATCGCCGGTGTTACTGCACCCGCGGGTAAGCGCATGGGTCACGCCGGTGCGATTATCTCTGGTGGTAAAGGCACGGCCGACGAGAAGTTTGCCGCGCTGGAAGATGCCGGTGTTAAAACCGTGCGCAGCCTAGCCGAAATTGGCAACGGCCTGAAAGAAATCACTGGCTGGTAGTCTTCAGTCTTGTGGTGAAAAAAGCGGCTTCGGCCGCTTTTTTTTGTCCGGGCTTTCCGTCTGGCGGGTTTTAATTTTAAGGTCTAGCCAAGCTTTTGCAGTGAGACAAATTTGTGTTCGGCGTCGTAGTTGAGCATAAAACGGCCCTGCACGCCGTCGTGACTCACAAAGCGCCGCAGGTGTTGGGCGGGAAAGCTCAAAGTGGTCCCGTCGGTGCCGCGCACCACTACCTGTCGAGCAGAACCCTGGTAGACGCGCAGATACTCTTGAGCGGAAATATTGAGATAAAATAAGCTATTCGGCATGCACTACATTCAATCGTTGGTGGCTGACGCTGGTTATTTTAGCGCAATTGCCAGTTCGAGGATGGGTTAAACTGGGGCCGCTTTTAGTAAAAAGTCGGCTCAATAAAGGGGTAAAGATGAAAACACGTTTGAGCGCTATGCTCGATTTACAAGATGCCATGAACAGCAAGGTGAATGCCAACTGGCGCGAGCAGGGCTTTCCCTGGTACCGGGCGATTTGGGTTGAGTGTGCGGAACTACTCGACCACTACGGCTGGAAGTGGTGGAAGCACCAGCAGCCCGACATGGAGCAGGTGAAACTTGAACTGATTGATATTTGGCACTTCGGTTTAAGCCAGTTGTTGCTCGAAAATTCAGATCAAGAGATCTTAGCTAATGAATTGGCCGCGATGTTTGCCGCCGAAAAGGAGACCGTGGCGGGAGACTTTCGCGATCACCTAGAAGCTTTTACCCTGCGTACTCTCGGTACCCGAGGCTTTGATCCTCGACAATTTATCACTTTACTGGCTAGTGCTGAGCTGGATTTCGATGAGCTCTATACGCGCTATGTCGGTAAGAATGTGCTCAATTTTTTCCGCCAGGACCACGGTTATCAAAGTGGTGGGTATAACAAGAACTGGGGTGGGCGCGAAGACAATGAGCACCTGGTTGAACTCAGCCTCCAGCTCGATGCCGCCGACCCCGCCTACAAAGATGCCCTGTACTCCGCCTTAAAGACCCGTTACACCGAACTCACAGCCCAAGCTTAGAAGGGTTCTACATAGTCACATAAAAAATTCAGGCACTCGGCGGGCCTGAGTTGAAAATTGAGGCGTGAAACGCGCTAGTACCGTATAATTCGCGCCTCGAAAACACCTCTTAATGAATGACTAAGGAGATTTCCCGTGAAAGCACCTGTTCGCGTTACTGTTACCGGCGCCGCTGGCCAAATTAGCTACTCCCTTTTATTTCGTATTGCCGCTGGCCAAATGCTCGGTACCGACCAGCCGGTTATTTTACAGCTGTTGGAAATCACTCCCGCTCTCGAAGCCCTGAAGGGTGTGGCGATGGAGCTTGACGATTGTGCCTTCCCACTGCTGGCCGGTATCGTGCAAACCGATGACGCCAACGTCGCCTTCAAAGATACCGACTACGCTTTACTGGTTGGCGCTCGTCCCCGTGGCCCCGGTATGGAGCGCAAAGACCTGCTCGAAGCCAACGCTGCTATTTTCTCCGCTCAGGGTAAGGCGATCGATGCCAATGCCAGCCGCGATATCAAGGTGCTGGTTGTCGGTAACCCCGCTAACACTAACGCCCTGATCGCCCAGCGCAATGCGCCGTCTATCAACCCGCGTCAGTTCACTGCCATGACACGTCTTGATCATAATCGCGCCATGTCTCAGATCGCTGACAAGACGGGCACGACCATTAATGACGTCACTAACATGACTATCTGGGGCAACCACTCGGCGACTCAGTACCCCGATCTGCACCATGCCAAAGTGAACGGCAAAACCGCCATCGACCTGATTGATCAAGCCTGGTATGAAGCCGACTTTATTCCCACCGTTCAGCAGCGTGGCGCAGCGATTATTGCTGCTCGCGGCGCATCCAGTGCCGCATCCGCTGCCAACGCAGCGATCGCTCACATGCGTACCTGGGCACTCGGCACCGCCGAAGGCGACTGGGCGAGCATGGGCATTTACAGTGATGGCAGCTACGGCATCACCGAAGGCCTGATTTACTCCTTCCCCTGTGTCTGTAAAGACGGCGACTGGAGCATTGTTCAGGGTCTCGAAATCAATGATTTCTCTCGTGGCAAAATGCAGGCTACCGAGCAGGAATTGACCGAAGAGCGTGACGCCGTACAGCACTTGCTACCCTAGGCGAGTTTTTGTACAGCGGCAAAGAAAAGGGCGCCGCAGAGGCGCTCTTTTTTTAGCTGGTTTTTAGTGCGGCACAAAGATAAAAATAGAACAGAATGAACTGTCAAAGAGGAAATTATTATGACACTGCCTGAAATTGGTAATTTAGCGCCCGTCTTTAGCTTGCAAAACCAGCGCGATGAAACGGTGGCGCTGAAAGATTTCCGCGATAGTAAAAATGTTGTTTTGTATTTTTATCCCAAGGCCATGACCCCCGGTTGTAATGTTCAGGCCTGCGGTATTCGTGATAGCAAGAGCGAGTTTGCCAAGCTCGACACAGTGGTACTAGCGGTTAGCCCCGATGCCGTCGCTCGCCTACTGCGTTTCGAGGAAAAACAGTCATTAAATTTTGATTTGTTGTCCGATGAAGATCACGCGATTGCCGATAAATACGCTGTTTGGGGTATGAAAAAAACCTTTGGCAAGGAATACATGGGCCTTAAGCGCACCACTTTTATTATTGGTAAAGATGGGCGTCTCAAGCATGTTATTGCCAAGGTAAAAACAAAAACCCATCACGATGATGTACAGCAGTGGATAGTGGAAAACCTGTCTGATTGATCAGGATTGCTAGCCCAAAATTGTAAAATTAACAGATTTATTTGAGTAGCTTTAGGAGTTTAGACCATGTCATTTTTTATATCTTCAGCCCACGCGGCAGCGCCCGCTGCCGGTGAACCCGATCCGCTAATCACCATGGCCATGTTCGCCGGCCTGTTTGTGTTTATGTATTTTATGATTATCCGCCCCCAGCGCAAAAAGCAGAAGGAACATCGAGAGCTGGTGACCAGCATTGCGAAGGGCGATGAAATCGTTACCAACAGCGGTATTATCGGTAAGATCAACAAGCTTGATGGTGACTATCTGGTGCTTGAGGTGTCCGAGAAGGTTGAGCTTAAATTTCAGCGCAATGCCATTCACGCGGTCTTGCCAAAAGGCACCATCAAGGCGATTTAAGGTCTGTTAGTTTACGGGGGCAGGGCAGCAGTTTTGTCCCCCGTATTTCCTCTCCTGCTGATTGTAAACTCTATGCTATGGTCATAGGCTGTTTTAGGCCAAGGACGAGCATTGATGATTGTTGACCCCGCTATTCATTACCCCGATAGCTTGGCGCTGGCCCAATTGCCAACTCCTCTACAGCCATTAGACCGGCTGTCCGCCCAATTTTCTGGACCCCGTATCTGGGTCAAGCGCGATGATTTAACCGACTGCGCTCTGAGTGGCAATAAAATCCGCAAGCTCGAATTCACCCTGGCGCGGGCCCTGGCTCAGGGCTGCGATACCTTGATTACCTGTGGTGGTGTGCAATCCAATCACTGTCGCGCCACGGCCATTCTCGGTGCCCGTTTGGGACTGAAGGTACACCTTATTCTTAGAGATGAGGAATCCGGGGATGAAGAGCTTGGTGGCGAAAAGCGAGGTGATGGTCGGCAAGCCACTGTGCCCGACGGCAATTTACTTCTCGATTATCTCAGTGCTGCCGAAATCTCTATTTATTCCAAGGCCGAATTCCAGACTCGCCAAAATGAATTGTTTGAACATTGGTCCCAGCATTATGCGGCACAGGGCCGCAAGGCCTATTTGATTCCCACCGGTGCCAGCGATGGCACCGGTATTTGGGGCTATGTGCGCTGTGTTGAAGAACTGATCGGTGACTTTAAACAGGCGGAAATCCAACCGACCCACATTCTTCATGCCACGGGTTCCGGAGGCACGCAGGCGGGTTTGAGCCTAGGTTGTGCCTTACACCGGCTCGATGCTCAGGTACTGGGCATTGCCGTGTGTGATAACGCCGCCTATTTTCAGCGCAAGGTGAAGGCCGATATTGACCACTGGCAGCGACGTTACGAAATCCCCGCCTTGCCGGCCAATCTCTCGGTTAAGGTAAATGATGATTTTATTGGCCCGGGCTATTCCCAGGCTGGCCCTGAGGTATTTGCCACCATTAAAAAAATAGCGGCCCTTGAAGGCTTGTTGCTCGACCCGGTTTATACAGGTAAAGCCTTCCACGGTATGCTGCGGCTTATAGAGCAGGGCTATTTTAAACAGTCGAATGATATCGTCTTTGTCCACACCGGTGGCCTCTTTGGTTTGTTTGCCCAACGCCAACAACTTTCTTTTTGATCAGTTTTTCAATCCAAAATTGCTTCGATAAAAGCCCTGCGAACATAAAACTTGAGAAAAAATAACAACAATGAAAACAATTGAATCCTTGTTAAACACCCTCAACGGTTTTGCCTGGGGCCCGGTAATGCTGTTTTTGATCCTCAGTACCGGGCTCTATCTTATGCTCGGCCTGCGCCTCTTACCCCTGCGTAAACTGGGTTTTGCCTTTGCGCAGCTGTTCAAGGGGGGCAGGGCGAGAGGCGAGGGTGATATTAGTCCCTTTGCCGCTCTGATGACCTCGCTATCGGCCACCGTGGGCACCGGTAATATTGCTGGGGTTGCCACCGCCATTGGCATCGGTGGGCCGGGCGCCTTGTTCTGGATGTGGTGTACGGCCCTGTTGGGCATGGCGACGAAATACGCCGAGGCGGTGCTCGCCGTACACTATCGCGAGACCGATGCCAGGGGCAATAAGGTTGGTGGCCCCATGTATTACATCAAAAATGGACTCTCGAAACGCTGGTTGTGGCTCGCCACCTTATTTGCCCTATTTGGTATGTTGGCCGGTTTTGGTATTGGCAATACCGTGCAGGCCAGTGAGGTTGCACGCGTGATGGAAAGCTCCTTTCAGGTGCCGAGTTGGCTTTCTGGTGGGGTTATGTCTGTCTTAGTTGGCATTGTTCTGCTCGGTGGTGTCAGGTCGATTGCCCGCGTGGCGTCGACCCTGGTGCCGTTGATGGGCATTGCTTATCTACTGGGCTGCATCGCTGTTATCGCCCAGCACTACGGTGAAATCCCCGCGGCATTGCAATTGATTGTGCACAGCGCCTTTAATCCGGTCGCGGCCGAGGGTGGCTTTGCCGGTTCCGCCGTGATGCTGGCGATACGCATGGGTGTTGCCAGGGGCGTGTTTTCCAATGAGGCGGGGCTGGGTAGTGCGCCCATTGCCCACGCCGCAGCCGAGACCGATAGCCCCGTGCGCCAGGGCAGCATAGCGATGCTGGGTACTTTTCTCGATACCCTGGTGATATGCACCATGACCGGCCTGGTGATTATTCTCACCGGGGTATGGACGGGCGAAGCCCAGGCGGCGGCGATGACAGCCTCGGGCTTTGCCTCTGCCTTCCCCGGCCTGGGAGACAAGTTTGTCGCCATTACCCTGGTGCTCTTTGCCTTCACAACGATCCTCGGTTGGAGTTACTACGGCGAGCGCTGTGCCGAATATTTATTCGGTGCCAGAGTGATCGTCCCCTACCGTATATTGTGGACGCTAGCGGTATTTATTGGCGCCGTCAAAGGTCTGGGCATCGCCTGGTTATTGGCCGATACGCTCAATGCCTTGATGGCGATCCCCAATTTAATCGCTTTGCTCTTACTGAGCCCGGTGATTTTCCGTCTCACCATTCCCTGGTTCGCACAGCAGAATGAAAATGAAGCGGACGATCTCACCTTAAAATCCCGATAAACAAGTATTTAACGGCCATTTGGCCTACTAAAGAGGGCAAGCTCTTGTCGAAGCCATCAGCTAACAACAGTGAAAAGCTGGTCATCGCCATTTCATCACGGGTTTTGTTTGACCTGAAAGAGAGCGATGCCGTTTTTCAAGAACAGGGCTTAAAGGCCTATTCCCACTACCAGATCGAACATGAAGATGAACCCCTGGCACCGGGTGATGCCTTTCCCCTGGTACAGAAGTTATTGCGTATCAACGAGAAATTTTCAACACCTCGAGTCGAGGTGATTTTACTATCGCGCAATTCCGCCGATACCGGCTTGCGGATCTTTAATTCCATCGAGCACCACGGTCTGGATATTACCCGAGCGGCCTTTTGCGGCGGCGAAAGTCCCTACCGCTATGTCGCGGCCTTTGGCTGTCATTTGTTTTTGTCGACCCATGCCGAGGATGTCCGCAATGCACTGACCTACGGCATTGCGGCGGCGACCCTGTTGTCTGCCGGTAAGGCCTCGGTCGATGATGACGATGAGTTACGCTTTGCCTTCGATGGCGATGCGGTATTGTTTTCCGATGAAGCCGAGCGCATTTATAAGACGGAGGGCCTGGCAGCCTTTACCGAGAGTGAAAAAGCCGCGGCTAAAACGCCCCTTAGCGGCGGGCCCTTTAAGAATTTTTTGCAGGCCCTACAGCGCTTGCAGGCCGAGTTCCCCCCGGAGACCGGCCCGATTCGCACGGCACTGGTCACGGCTCGGTCGGCCCCGGCCCACGAACGAGTGGTGCGCACCCTGCGCGAGTGGGGTATTCGTATCGACGAGTCCTTGTTTCTGGGTGGCCTCAATAAAAGCGAGTTTTTACGCGCCTACGGTGCCGATGTGTTTTTTGACGATCAGCAGGGCCATTGTGAATCGGCCAGTGCCAAGGTGGCGACCGGACATGTGCCCCATGGCATCGCTAACGAAGAGAGTTAGTAGTGTCTATCTAATAGGCCCTAACTAGGAGCGCCTAGTTAATGGCGAAGTGCACACCCATGCCCAGCAGCATGAAGGCGAGCAAGGATTGCAGCAGGTGGGCGGGTAGACGCGAAGCCAAATGGGTGCCCAACTGAATGGCGGGTAGGGAGCCGGTGAGGAGGCAGGCCAGCAGGACAAAGTCGACGTTGCCCAATAATAATAAATGACCAAGACCAGCGACGAGGGTTAGCGGTACGGCATGCGCAATATCCGTACCCACCACATGCAGGGCGGGCAGGCGCGGATAGAGGGTCATCAGCAGGGCGGCACAAAAAGCACCGGCACCGACGGAAGACAGGGTGACGAAGACACCGAGAAAAATACCACTGAGCAAGGTCACCGTTTTGGCATGGCCCTGAAAGAACAGTCCGACTTGACCGGGAGGCGTATCGCTCTTTTGGCGCAGCACCTTTTTAAACAGCAATACCAGGGCGGTGAGAATCAGCATGATGCCGAGGCTGCGAGTCAGTATGTCCTCGTAGGCGTCGGCCTCGGCAAAGAAGGCACCGAGGAAATAACTCGTCAGTAGGGATGCCGGGATACTGCCTGCGGCCAGATAGGCGACGATGGGCCACTGGATACTTTGCTTGCGCTTGTGGGCGGCAACCCCGCTGGCCTTGGTGGCGGCGGCGTAAAGCAGGTCGGTACCAATGGCGACATTGTAGGGGAAGCCAAATAAAATCAGCAGGGGGGTCATCAGCGATCCGCCACCGACACCGGTGAGGCCAATCGCCAGGCCGACACCGGCACCTGAGAGAATGTAGAGCAGTATGTCGGGCAAGTGGAATCCGTCAATTGAGAGATTATTTGATTGGCAACTTTACCGATAAGACTCTATGCTTCAAAGGAATAGTTGTTTATATTTTTAGATCTTAGTCGTCTAGGGAAAGTGTCCATGAAATTACAGCAATTACGCTATATCTGGGAGGTGTCTCGCCACGATCTCAATGTCTCGGCGACCGCCCAAAGCTTGTACACATCTCAACCGGGCATTAGTAAACAGATTCGTCTCTTAGAGGACGAGCTGGGCGTCGAAATTTTTTCTCGTAGCGGCAAACATCTAACGCGAGTGACGACAGCGGGGGCGGAAGTGCTGGAAATTGCCGGGCAAATCCTCGGTAAGGTTGAGAGCATTAAACAACTGGCCCAGGAGTACAGCTCACCGGATAAGGGCAGCCTGTCGATTGCCACGACGCACACCCAGGCGCGCTACGCCCTGCCCGAGGTGATCGAGTCCTTTATTAAACGCTACCCCGATGTTTCTCTGCACATGCACCAGGGTACGCCGGTACAAATTTCAGAGCTGGCCGCCGATGGTGATGTCGATTTTGCCATCGCCACCGAGGCCCTCGACCTGTTCAATAACTTACTGATGATGCCCTGCTACCGCTGGAATCGCTGCATATTGGTGCCGAAAGATCACCCGCTTTGTCAGG
>MAAU01000007.1 GCA_002162825.1 Gammaproteobacteria bacterium 54_18_T64 | reverse complement strand
CGCCCGCCAATGTGGCCTGGCAGAGGATGAAATAGTCGTCAATGTACAGGGCGATGAACCATTGATTCCACCCCAGGTGATTGATCAGGTGGCCGCCAATTTGGCCGCCAACCGCCATGCCGGTGTGGCCACGCTGAGTGAGGCCATTACCGAGACGGACGTCTTCCTCAACCCCAATACTGTGAAAGTGGTGAGTGGCCACGATGGCACGGCCCTGTATTTTAGTCGTGCGCCCATCCCCTGGCCCCGCGATGAGTTTGCCGATTCAGACAATTTGTCGGCAAAAAAATTACCTGCTGAGTCAGCGCTCAATAGCTTACAGCGCCATATCGGCATCTACGCCTATCGGGTCGCCCAGCTGCACAGCTTCGTCACCTGGCAGGTCGCGCCGCTGGAGGCACTGGAGTCCCTTGAGCAATTGCGTTTCATGTACCACGGTATAAAAATCCATGTGGCGCCGGCGCTGTTGGCGGTGCCGGGCGGGGTGGATACCGAGGCAGACCTACAGGCTGCGGTTGCGATGGTGAGGAGGGCTGAGTCGTCGTAGTTAGGGCTTGCGCTATTAAGAAACGCTGTGAACAGATCCTGGCCGGGCTGGGTGAGATCGATGACTCGCAGAAAACATGGGCGGCGACTCATAAAACTGACCTGAGGCTAACAGTTCTCGCTCTGGGAGGTGAGGCCCATGAAAACTGAGAGCCGCCGCTCCGAGCCATTCAGCGTTAAGTGAGATTGCGCCTCAAGCATCCATCGGCTGTGAATAGGGACTCGAATGTTTCGGCCCTGGTGAGCGCTGTTCTTGATCCCAATGAGTTTTTTGTGGTGGAGCCGTCGAGGCACCATAAATTAACAGTGAACAATTTGTACGGTGGCAGTAATTATTCTTGATGGAGAAAGCTTGAAGTGGGACGGTAGTTCTTTCCACAAGACCTTGGCAAGGGGCGGCTCTTTACATCTGCGCCGCCCGATTGCCGAGCTTTTGTTTATTTATTGAACATTGCTGAAATGGGGCATTACCTCCCGGGCAAAAAGCTCGATGGAGGCATTTAATTGTTCCGGTGGCAATATGCCCTGGGGTAGCAGCAGAAAAATTTCATTGAGGGGGATTTTTTCGCCAACCTCGGCAATGCGTCGTTTCAGAGTTTCCGGTGAACCCACCAATAATTCGGGCACACCCTGACCGAAGGGCTTCATCCAGGTGTCCCACATCCAGGCCATGTCTTCGTACATCGCCTGTGCCTCGCCGTCGGTGGGGGCACAAATCATAATACCGCCCCAACAGGCTTCATCGCCGGCGTTGAAATCGTGACCACATTGCTTTGCCTCTTCACCCCACTCCTGCCAGAGCAATTGTAAAAAGTCGGTATCTTTAGCCAGTACGATGGGCTTGCCCCTGTGCCTGGCCCAGAATTTCGCCGAACGCAGGCTGTGGGAGAAACCGCCGTAGAGGGGGATTTCGTCCTGCCAGGGGCGGGGGGCAATGCCGATTTCATCAACGTGCATATCTTCTGAAACACCCTGCCCGTAGGTGGAATACACCGGGTGTTGGTGGGGGTTAACAAAGTCTTTTGAGGGGAAATCCCAGTATTTTCCGTGGTGCTTGAAGGTGTCATTGGCGAGAGCCTTAAGCACGATGTCGACAAACTCGGCAAAGTATTCGCGATTGTCTTCATCGACCTGGGTCTTGGCATTCCAGGGGCCGACGGCCTTGAGCTGGGGTTGAATTCTGAAGTTGTCGAGCCAGCGCGCCTGATAGCCACGCACCAGGCCGACGCCGAGGCGACCCTGTAGCATGCAATCGAGACTGGCAATCTTCTCAGCAGTCACCAGGGGGTTATTGGTGGTGGAGACAAAGCCACAGGGAATAATGCGCAGCTTCTCACTGTGTTGGCCGAGCCACATACTCGTCAGACAGGGGTCGTTGGCGGCCTCAAAACCTTCGATCTGCAGGTGGTGCTCGGGGTGGGCGAAGGCAAAATAGCCGAGTTCATCGGCAAGTTGTGCGGTCTCGGCTAGCTCTTCGAGCATGCGACGATAGAGTTTCGGGTTCTTACCGGCCATGCCCGCTTCGAGCTCGGCGCGGCGGCCAACGGTGCAGTAAACGAAGAGATTGAATTTTAGGGTTGCTTGATTCATTTTTATAAACCTCTTATTGGCAATAGGGTTTTTGATGGACAGTTAAGCTGATGCTTTTGGTGTATGACTCAGGACTATCCTACAGATGGGCGCAGGTATTCAAGGCCTTGTTGATATTGCCGGTTTCACCGCTCACCGGCCTCAATGCCGATGGCCAGCAGTCCTTTGGCGATGGGATCGGCTTCGGGTTTTTAATGGGGAGTCGTCAAGGCGATGGTTGCCGAAGATCAGGACTTGGTGGTCGCCATCGTTTTCTGTAGTTATGGCGAGAGGCTTTATAGCAGCCGGTTAGGCATTCACGTCAATGACCACTCGGCCCTTGATTTTGCCAGCGAGAATGTCTGCGGCTAGCGCTGGTACTTTACTGAGGGGCTCGACACTGTAGATTTGATGTAGAAGATCGAGATCAACCAGCTCTGCCAGGCCCTGCCAGGCGCGCTGGCGGCGCTCCAGGGGTGCCATTACCGAGTCGATGCCGCGCAGTGTTACGCCGCGTAAAATAAAGGGCATCACGCTGGCGGGCAAGTTAGTGCTAGCGGCCAGGCCACAGGCGGCAACCATGCCCTCGTAGTGGGTTTGTGCCAGTACGCTGGCGAGGGTGTTGTCGCCGACGGTGTCGACGGCACCAGCCCAGGTTTCCGCCTCCAGTGGTCCGGGATCGCGGGCCAGGGTGTCGCGGGCAATAATGTCTTTGGCGCCGAGGGCTTCGAGCAGTGGGCGAGCCTCATCAACGCGACCGGTCGATGCGGTGACCTCATAGCCGAGTTTTGCCAGCAGCATGATCGCCACGGTGCCAACGCCACCGGCGGCACCGGTGACGACAATGGGGCCACTCTCGGGTACGACACCCCAGTCTTGCAAAGCGTGTACGCAGAGCATGGCGGTGTAACCGGCGGTGCCGATAGCCATGGCCTCTTCAAGACTAAAGGCTTCAGGTACACGCACCAGCCATTCGGCTTTCAGTTTTTGCTTTTGGGTATAGCCGCCCCAGTAGCGCTCTGACAAACCAAAGCCATTGACCAAGACCCGGTCGCCGGCCTTAAACTCTGGGTTTTTCGATTCGACCACGGTGCCCGCCAAATCGATACCACCGACCATGGGGAACTTACGACAGATGGGCAGGGTTCCGGTGGTGGCGAGGCCATCTTTATAGTTGACGGTGGAATAGGCGACATCAACCAGCACCTCTTCGTCCGGCAAGTCGGCAAGACTGATCTGGCGAATTTCAGCACTGACTTTTTTATCTTGTTTATCGATAATCAGGGCATTAAAAGGCGTGGTCATGGCGCTGTTTCCCGAGGTGAAGTAGTTAAATATTATTTACTGACATCAATTTTGGCGTATTGGCCCTTATAAAAGCCCAGCGGCTCCTTATCGGCATTGTCCATTTCGTGAACGCGACCGACGATGATGATGTGATCGCCACCTTCATAAAGGTACTCGGTGGAGCATTCAAAGCGTACGCTATAGTCGTTCAATACGGGCACACCGGCGCGACCTTCGCTGTAGTCTGCCTGGCCAAATTTATCGGCTTCTTTGGTGGAGAATAGGCGAGAGATATCTTCCTGACCCTCGTGGAGGATGTGGATGGCGAAATCCTTGGCTTCATTAAAGGCGTCAAAACTATTGGCATTTTTGGCAATAGACCACAGTACCAGCGGTGGATCGAGGGAAACAGATGAGAAGCTGTTGGCGGTGCAGCCCACTTTTGTGCCGTCGGCGCTGGTGGCGGTGACAACGGTAATACCGGTGGCGAAGGCGCCAAGGGAGTCGCGAAATTCTCGTGCATCTAAAGTCATGGTCAGGTTTTCCAGTTTTGTCATTGTAAAAGTAGTGCAGTTTTAAATTTTCAATATAAAACCCGTGAACAGAGCGACGGGTTTTAGCGTTGTGTGATATTCGCGCCAACTGATAGCAGGGGGCGATAAGGGCCTGTTGTAGTCGGCCCAAGGCGAAGCCTCAAGCCCTCTAATGTATCACAGGGCTTGGGGGCGTATAAAGTGTCAAGAGGCTGACATTGTTTTCTTGTAGCCTACCTCGATACGCTATCAAGGATTGGCGAGCACGGCAGGCCGCTGAGAAACTTTGTCATACCAGGCCTGGAGATGGCTGCAGTTGGCGGGGATGTCTTCTTTAACCCACTTGGCAAAGTCACAGGTCACCAATGTGGTGATATCGGCCAGGGAATAAAAATTGCCAGCGACGTATTCGTTGTCGGCCAGGCGCTGGTCAAAGTCCGTGTAAAAGTTCTGCAAACGTTTGGCGCCGCGCTCGGCCAATCCGGGCAATTGCTCGTAATTGTGCGGACCCACGACGGCGCGGTCGGCAAAACCCTCGGCGCTGTTGCGAAACACTTCGGCGACGGTCAATAGGCCATTCATAAAGGCCAAATGATCCCACATTTCCACCGCAGCTTTTTCTTGCGCAGTGCCACCACTGAGGGAGGGGCTGGGACTACTCTCTTCAAAGTAACGGCAGATGCCGCGGATCTGGCTAATGCAGGTGCCGTCGTCGAGCTCGAGCATGGGGATGTCACAGGCGGGGTTTTTCGCCCGGTACTCGGGGCTCAGTTGCTCACCCTTAAAGAGATCGACGGACACCCTTTCAATATCAATACCTTTTTCAGCCAGGTAAATATTAACGCGGCGGGGGTTGGGGGCTTTGGGGAAATCATATAATTTCATGGCTATTATCCGTTGTTATTAATTGCGCCTGGGCGGGGATAAATGAATGTTAGTATAGCTTTGCTTGGCTTAAGGACTATGGCTGCAGGCTATAAGCGTGCTCGCTTACTGGCCTGCATGGTTCCACTTGCCGAACTTGACTTCATAGTAGATTAAGCCTTCTAAAATGAATAGAGTTTGCGTCAAATGGACGGCTCTGTAATTTAAGTCCGATGGCATTTTAATCCTTGATGGAGTTTCTTCGTGGTCGATCGCCTGAGCGAATACCAGCGTAAACGCTATACGCGCCAGTTATTGCTGCCGAGCTTTGGCTTTGATGGCCAGGAGCAACTGGCCGCTAGTACGGTATTGGTACTGGGTGTCGGCGGTCTGGGCTGTGCCGCGGCCCAGTATTTGTGCACGGCAGGTGTCGGGCGCTTGATCTTAGTCGACGACGATAGTGTTGAATTGAGCAATTTGCCGCGCCAGGTACTGCACGGCGAAAGTGATATCGGCCGTCTCAAGGTGGCCTCAGCCCTCGATACCCTGCAACAGTTAAACCCGGCCCTGTCTATCGAGACGGTGGCGCAAAGGTTGGACGATACAGCCTTGCTACACAAAATTGCCAGTGCCAATGTGGTGTTGGATTGCTCCGATAATCTTGCCACGCGCCGTCAGCTCAATCGACTTTGTTATAGAGGTAAAACCCCTCTGGTCTCCGGTGCGGCGATTCGCTTTGAGGGCCAGGTGGCGGTGTATCCAATGACGGCATCTGCACCTTGCTATGAGTGTTTAAGTCAGCGTTTTGGCGAGCAACAATTGAGTTGCGTTGAATCCGGGGTGCTGGCACCGCTGGTGGGTGTTGTCGGCAGCTTGCAGGCCTTGGAGGCCATCAAATTATTAAGCGGTGTCGGTACCGTGCCGGTCGGCAAGTTGTTGCTGTTTGACGGCGCCCACAGTCAGTGGCAAACATTCCAGCTGCAACAATGGCCAGACTGCCCCGTGTGTGGCAGCGCCAATGATTAACAGCGCTACCGCTTAAGTAGTTCTACCGATTAGCAGTTTTACCGATTAAGAATACCCGCTATTGATATTGCAGAGACGACATTTAGCCATGGATAAACCACAAGCCAAGCCGCAAGCCGCAACAAACCCCCAGCCATTATTGAGCCTCGAGCAAGCGCGAGCCCACATGTTGGCGGCGGTGAATTGTGAGCTTATCAATGTTGATTCTGTGCCCCTGGCCGACTTGCCGGGCCGCATTTTGGCCACGGATGTGGTGTCGTCGCTCAATGCACCGCCGGCCGATAATTCCGCCATGGATGGTTACGCCTTTAACTACGCCGCCCTGGGCCCTAGCCTTGATAAACCCGCCGAATTTATTTTGGTCGGCAAGGCTCTGGCCGGGGAGCCCTTTGTGGGCAGTGTGCAAGTGGGGCAATGCATTCGCATTATGACCGGGGCCGAATTGCCTAAGGGTTGCGACACGGTAGTGATGCAGGAAAACGTCGCGGCAGACGCTGCGACGGTGCGGCTTGAAAAGGCGCCAAAAGCCCAGGCCAATGTGCGCTACGCCGGTGAAGATATTAAAAAAGGTGAAACTCTGTTTAGCGCCGGGCATCGCCTTGGCCCGGTCGATATCGGCCTGTTGGCAACCATGGGTATTGCCGAGGTCGCCGTGCGGCCACGCTTAAGGGTGGCACTGTTTGCCAATGGCAGTGAATTGCGTGCCCCGGGTGAGGAGCTGGGGGCGGGGGAGATTTACGACAGCAACCGCTATTTTTTGGGGGCGATGTTGCGGCGACTGGGTTGTGAGGTGGTCGATGTCGGCGTCATTGCCGATGATCTCGAGCAGCTGCGCGCCGCCTACCGAGAGGCCGATGCCGCGGCCGATGTGGTCATCACCTGCGGTGGTGCCTCGGTGGGTGAGGCCGATTACACGCGCCAGATACTTGCTGAGCAGGGTGATGTTGGCTTCTGGAAGGTGGCTATTAAACCGGGCAAGCCCTTTATGTTTGGCCACCTGGCGAACGCTACCTTTTTTGGTTTGCCGGGCAATCCGATGTCCGCCCTGGTGACCTTTTATCAATTGGTGCTGCCGGTACTGGAAAAAATGCAGGGGGCGGAAATAGCTCCGGCGCTGACCTTGGTCGCCCGCGCCGGCTGCGATATTCGCCGCAATCGCAATCGCCTTGAGTTTTTGCGCGCCCGCTTGACCAGGGATGATAGCGGAGAATTGCTCGTCACCCCGGACAAACAACAGAGCTCCGGTGCCCTCAGTTCCTTTGCCCGCAGTGACTGTTTTATTCTGCTGGAGGCCGGTGAGCAGGACTTAAAGCAGGGTGAGAGGGTAGGTGTGCAGGTTTTTGATGCTATTTTGCGTTAAATTATTGAGAATAAATTTTGTGTTAGCCAGTGGCTTGCGCCCGGCACTGCTTAGGTGAGCGTGCCGCTGCATTCTGGTCTGGCAATTAAAATAAGAAATTATACTAGGCGACAACAGTTACAAACTAATTTTTAAAAGTTACTAAAACTATAACAGCTGCAAATGCAGTATTTGATAATTAGGGCTCAACATGACTAAGAAAAGAAAACACCTGCTCGACGGTATTACCGTGCTCGATCTAACCCAGCACGTTGCCGGGCCGTCGTGTACGCGGATGATGGCGGAGATGGGTGCGGAAATTATTAAGGTAGAGCTGGCACCCTATGGCGAGCAAATTCGCTACATGGGCTACCAGAAAGGTGGGCGCGGCATTTATTTTTTGCAGCAAAACCGTGGCAAGAAAAGCCTCTGTATCGATGCGAAAACCGAGGAGGGTAAAGCAATACTTCACGGCCTGATTAAAAAGGTCGACGTATTGATTGAAAATTTTGCCCCCGGAGTGATCGGTCGCCTCGGTTGTAGTTGGGAGGTGGTACACGAGCTCAACCCCGAGTGCATCATGTGTTCCATTTCTACTTTTGGCCAAACCGGGCCACTGTCGGAGCTGCCGGGCTTTGATTACATTGGTCAAAGTTACGCCGGTATCACCGCTTTGATTGGCGACCCCGAGAAGGCGCCGAGCATACCGGCAGCCGCCTTGGGTGACACCATGACCGGCGCCCACGCACTGGCGGCCATTAACGCCGCGCTGTTTCACCGCGCTATGGGTGGCGAGGCGGAGTTTATCGATGTCACTCTGCTCGACAGTTATTTTCATTGTCACGAAATGTACGTTGGCTATTACAGTGCCAGTGACGGCAAGCTGGCACCCAAGCGCCCCGGCTCCCACCATCGCCTCGGCTGCCCGATGGGCATCTTTAACGGCAAGGAAGGCTATATCACCATTATTGCCACACCGCCCCAGTGGGAGCGCATGTGCGATGTTATGGAAATGCCCGAGTTGAAAACCGATCAGCGCTTTGCCGATCCCAACGACAGAATTCGCCATCGCAGAGAGTTGATCCCGATTATTGAGCAGTGGCTGCAGAGCCATGACAGTGATGCGGCGGCGATTGCCAAACTCGAGGCTGCGCGCATTCCGGTGGCCCCGGTGCTGAGTGTGCCAGAGGCCATGGAGCACCCCCACTTGGTCGAGCGCGGCACCGTGCGCACGGTCACCCAGCGCGGTGCGGGTAGCTTCAAAATGCCTGGCATGCCCCTGCGTTTTGCGGGTTATCCCCATGAAAACGAGCTCGAGGCGCCCTATAAGGGGGAGCACAATGTCGAGGTGTTAGAGAAATACCTCGATTACTCGGCGCAGAAGATCGCCGCCTTGCAGGCGAGCGGCGTGCTGGTGGACGAGGACATCCCCGAGTAATCGGCTGAGGCAGAAAAGGCCTACGCAGCGAGGGTGGATCGAATAGCGTGGCCGCGTTCCAGCAGTTGTTAGATAATGGCGGGGAAGGCCGCGTCTGCGCCATTATCTAATATCAGGGATTTAACATTAAGAGCCCTAATATTAGCGACTCAACATTAGCAACGGGAAAATCATGGCTGTTTTCGATTCCACACCCTTAAAGATCAGTTACCGCGAGCTTGGCGAGCAGTTTTACACGGCTCAGCTGCCAACGCCGGTGGCCGATCCGGCCCTGATTCGCAGTAATCCGGCACTGGCCGAGCAACTCAATTTGTCGGCCACTGAATTGCAGAGTCCCGAGGCGCTGGCGATTTTTGCCGGTAACACCGTGCACGAGCATAGCCAGCCGATTGCCACGGTCTATGCCGCTCACCAGTTTGGTGGTTGGAATCCGCAATTGGGTGATGGTCGGGCGATTCTACTGGGCGAGACCATCGGCAAAGATGGCCAGCGCTACGACATTCAATTAAAGGGTGCCGGGCAAACGCCCTATTCCCGGCGCG
>MAAU01000027.1 GCA_002162825.1 Gammaproteobacteria bacterium 54_18_T64 | reverse complement strand
CCGGTTATGGTGTATTCCATCAAGATTGCTTCCATCGCAAAAATCACCCCGGCCAAGGGGGTGTTGAATGAGGCGGCAATGGCGGCAGCGACACCACAGGCTGTGAGTGTTCGCAGGCTGTTATTGGGGAGTTTTAATTGTTGCCCTAGAAGACTGGAGCTGACCGCACCTAAATGAACAGCGGGACCTTCTCGGCCTACAGAATTACCAGTTAGTAGGGCAATGGCACCGCCGACGAATTGCAGTAGGCCATTGGCGGCGGGTAGTTGTGCTTGGTGGTGCTGCATTCGCTCAAGTACGTGACCAACACCAACGGAATGGTGTTCTGGTTTGATGCGGTGCATGATCAGGCCGATAATCAGTGCGCCAATGACGGGCAGTAGAAACCGGGCTTCAACGGGAAGCTGCTCAAAGGATTCGCTATCGCCGGGGAGTAAATATTCTAGCGGTAATTCAAAGGAAAGCCTGAATGCGATGGCGGTCAATGCGGTCAGAAAGCCACTGATACAACCCAGAATGGCGAGTTGTGGCAGGGCGTCGGCATGAGCAAGGCGGGCACGAAAGGTGTCCATTTCGCGTTTAAGCCATCCCCGGTGTGGAATTGTTTGATGTTGGTCCTTGTGGGCCATACCAAATTCTCAGCTTTCTTTTTAAGGTCGCGTATTAAGGCCGCTTTTGCTGCGATCTCAACACGTTCTTAACGCTTCTCTCGACCATATCCGACCATAGTGAAGCAGGGCGTGTTTCTTACACGGGTGTTTGCGCTATTATAAGCAGCTTCACAGACCCATGACAGGAACATCAGTATTGTGATTAAAGTAGGCATTGTTGGCGGTACAGGGTATACCGGCGTTGAATTGTTGAGATTGTTGGCTACCCACCCCAATGTGAAAGTGACGGCGATTACCTCTCGTGGAGAGGCCGGTCGGCCTGTGTCTGATTTATTTCCAAACCTGCGGGGGCACTTCGACCTGCCGTTTACTGATCCTGCTGATGGGGGTCTGGATCACTGTGATGTGGTGTTTTTTGCCACGCCTCACGGGGTGGCTCAGAGTACGGTGCCTGAATTACTTAAAAAGGGTATTAAAGTTATCGATCTGTCAGCAGATTTTCGGATACGGGATATTACTCTGTGGGAAAAGTGGTACAACCAGCCCCATGCCTGCCCTGAATTAGTGGGTGAGGCAGTGTATGGTTTGCCGGAAGTGAACCGGGACAAAATAAAAGATGCTCGGCTGATCGCCTGCCCGGGCTGCTACCCCACCAGTGTGCAATTAGGGTTTTTACCATTGCTTGAGAAAGGGCTGGTTGATACCAGCGACCTGATTGCTAATTCGGCATCGGGTGCCAGCGGTGCGGGTCGTCAGGCGAGTGTGAATAATTTGTTGGCCGAGACCACCGATAGTTTCAAAGCTTATGGGGTGCCAGGTCATCGGCATTTACCGGAAATTGAGCAGGGGCTGATGGACATTGCCGGTTCACCCGTGGACCTTACCTTTGTGCCGCATCTGCTGCCCATTATCCGGGGTATTCATTCGACACTGTATGCAACACTTAAGGGCACAGCGCTTGATTACTCTGAAGTTGAGTTGCAGCAGCTCTACGAAGATTGTTTCAAGGATGAACCATTTGTGGATGTGATGCCTGCGGGCAGTCATCCACAAACACGTTCTGTCAGAGGTTCCAACACCTGCCGGATCAGTGTATTTCGGCCACAGGGCGGCAATAAAGTTGTCGTGCTTGTAGTTGAGGATAATTTGGTCAAAGGGGCTTCGGGTCAGGCCATACAGAATATGAACATTATGTTTGGTTTGCCAGAAAGTGCTGGGCTAGAGGCTCCAGCACTATTGCCCTGATGACGGATCCCAGTCACAAGCTGGTTGTTCGGCCACACAAACCGGATAATCGCAAGCGTGAAATAGGCCTGTGGCTATTGCTGGTGGGGACTGTTTTCTCCGTGGGCATTCTGTTGGGAATGCAGTTATTTGATCAGGCCATGGTTGATAAGAGTCAGCAGGCTGACGAACTTGAAGTGCTACAGGTGCAGCTTGATGAGATCAGTCAAAAACTTATTAATGCAGAATTGGCTTCTAATGTAGACCGGCTCGCCCTGGAGTATGTCCGTCAACTGGTGACATCGTTGCAGTCGGAGATGGCTGTGGATGAAGAAGAGCTTGGTCTATATCGCAACTTGCTGCAGGAGGGTGGCTCAGAAAGTGGCTTGTTGATCGGTGAGCTGCTATTGAAGCGGCATTCTGAGCAGGAAGGCATTGCTTACCGATTGGTTGTTCAGCAAAAAGAGAAGAAGCTGAAGCGGATAAAGGTGAGTATCAAAGTTGATGTAGTGGGTGTGCAGGATGGGAAAGAGGTCACCATTGGTTTAGAAGATTTTGATGATCAGTTAGAGCAGTTACCGATTAAGACGGAGTTTAAGTATTTTCATGTGGTCGAGGGTGTTCTAACGATTCCTTCTGGGTTTCAGCCACGGGTAATAGCGGTCTCTATCATGAAGGTTGGTGTTAGCGGTAGCCGG
Organism: Gammaproteobacteria bacterium 54_18_T64; assembly: GCA_002162825.1. GTDB lineage: Bacteria > Pseudomonadota > Gammaproteobacteria > Pseudomonadales > Porticoccaceae > Reddybacter. The sequence continues at coordinate 7,111 of MAAU01000027.1, read as the reverse complement.
GTGGAGCGACAATTTGATTGGCGAGTAAGCGTCCTATAGAGAGGTGAAGCATGCGTAAGAAAAATAAGTCGGTACCCTTTGCAGCGGGTAATACAACGTTGATTGCTGGTGGTACTCATGTAATTGGTGATATTCATTTTTCTGGTAATCTGGAGGTGGAAGGCCAGGTAACAGGAAACGTCGTTGCTGAAGAAGGTACCGAAGCCCGAGTACGTATACTCCCTGATGGGAAGCTGGTGGGTGATGTGCGTGTCCCTGTGGTGGTCATCAATGGACACATTGAAGGCAATATCTTTTCCAGTAATCAAGTCGAACTGGCAGATAAAGCTGTGGTCGAAGGTAATCTACACTATGTATTAATTGAGATTGAGAAGGGTGCCCAAGTAAACGGCAGCTTTGTCCATCAAGCCACAGAAGAGCCGAGCAATGTGGTGCCGTTAGAAAATACGGCAGACTCTAGCCAGGAGACACCTAGTTTATGATAGAATACTTGACTGGAATGCTTGGGTATTAGCCCTGTTGTGCATTCTTAATAGTTTTGTCAGGAGTACTCATGTCAGGTATCGAAACATTTACACCCATGCCACTGTATATTTCAGAAAATGCAGTGGCAAAGGTAAGAAGTCTGGTTGAAGAAGAAGGTAACCCAGATTTAAAACTGCGGGTATTTGTCACCGGCGGTGGTTGTTCAGGCTTTCAGTACGGCTTTAGTTTTGATGAGCTGGTGGCCGAGGATGATACGATTGTTGAGAAAGATGGAGTTTCTGTATTGGCAGACCCGCTGAGTTTTCAGTATTTAAATGGATCCACGGTTGACTATGAAGAAGGGCTTCAAGGCTCACGTTTCACCATTACCAACCCCAATGCGACGACTACCTGTGGTTGCGGTTCATCCTTTTCGGTGTGATCTTTGAGTCTTCAGCGGACGTTAAACGTACTCGTTCTTTTGACAACCCTGGGTTGGGCCTGCTGGGTCACAGCGGGTGGAGGCCTGCTATCGGGAAACGGTCTAGTTCAGACAGAGGAGCAGCCGCCCGGCTATTTGGGCCGTATTGAATTGAATAATCCCGACGGGGTGGCCGCTGCGCTGCGTAGGGCTGAAAGTTTTTATCACGGCGAGGGAATGCGTGAGGAAGAAATACCACCCTTGGTGTTGGTTATTCATGGTTCAGAAGTGGGTATCTTTTTTAAAGAGAACTATTCGCAATACAAGCCTATTATTGACTTAGCCGCCAAGCTGACTGCTTTTCAGGTCATTGACATCAGGGTCTGCGAGGCCTCAGCCCAAATTATGGGGCTCGATATCAAAACACTATTCCCCTTTGTGGGCACAGTACCTTACGGCCCAGCTGAGATAACCCGGCTGATTGAGGTCGAGAAATATATTTATTTTTAGAAAATAGCGGGCAAAAGAATACGGCCCCTAGTCCACCTTCTTCCTAGTATTTTATTCCTATCACATCCATTGTCGTTGATGCTCGATAAAAACCTAAGCAGGATAAATGGCGCCCAATATGGAGGCCTTTGACGCGCCCGTTACCGTCGGAGCATTGCCGGGTTTCCCTTCAAGGGTCTGCTTGGCCAGCCAGGCAAAGGCCACAGCTTCGACCCACTCAGGCGCGATGCCCAGCGGTTCAGTACTAGCAATTAGTGTTGGATGCAGCAAGGTTTCCAGCCGTTGTATAAGAGCCGTGTTGTAGGTGCCGCCGCCACAGAAAAATACTTCCGTTGCTAACGGTGTGTGTGATCTCAGTGCTTCTGAGATAGTGTGGGCCGTAAATTCAAGCAATGTGGCCTGAACATCGACAGCGCTAACTTCCGGTATCTGGTTGAGGTGGCCTATTAGCCAAGAGAGATTAAATAGTTCTGGCCCGGTACTCTTGGGTGCAAACTGCGATAGGTAGGGTGTTCCCAGCATTTGTTGTAGGAGTGCGTCAATCACCTGTCCCTGTGCAGCCCAGTGACCATTCTTATCATAGGGTTGACCAAGGTTTTGATTGATCCAGCTGTCCATCAACGCATTGCCGGGCCCTGTGTCATAGCCTAGTAGTGACGAAGGTGAACTATCGCCGGGCAGTAGGGTGATATTGGCCATGCCCCCTATATTGACGATGGCTCTGGAGAATCCAGGTTTTTCGAAAATAGCTTGGTGAAAAGCCGGTACTAATGGCGCACCGTGGCCACCAAGGGCAATATCGCGACGACGAAAATCTGCCACCGTGGTAATGCCTGTTAGCTGGGCAATGGTGTTGGGATCACCCACTTGTAGGCTATAGGCGTGCTCATCGCTGTTATTTGGTGGAAAGTGACGAATGGTCTGGCCGTGGCTGCCGATAGCCGTTATATCTGCGGCTGAAAGTTTTTGCTGGGTAATCAGTTCGTTGGCAGCTTGGGCAAAGTGCAACCCCAATTCACGATCCAGTTGACCCATCCGGTGTATCTCATTCTCGCCACGCGAGGCCAATGCGTGGATTTCTGGTTTGAGTGTTCTAATATCGGCGGAGTGTGTGGCAATTAACTGGGGGCAGTCCGAGGTCATATCGACCAGAGCGGCATCAATGCTGTCGGCACTGGTACCGGACATGAGTCCTATATAAAGCTTTACGCCTGGCATTGATGGCATCTACTAATTAGCTAAAGCCAGCATTGAGGACTGTTGATAGCTGGCCAGTTGCATCATTAGTGGGGCTGTATCTTGTTCAAACTTTACGCGTTCTTGTACGGGGATGGGTTTGGCTTGGGGTAGTGCCACTGTTCGCGGATTGCGATGTACACCATTAACCAGAAACTCGTAGTGCAAGTGTGGACCGGTGGCGTAGCCTGTGGAGCCGACAGTACCAATTACCTGGCGTTGTTTTACCAACTGACCTTTTTTCACTTTGCGTTTGTTCAGGTGAAGATATTTTGTGGTAAAGCGCTGTCCGTGCTGAATGAACACATAATTGCCGTTAGCCTTGCTGTAGCCTGTTGCTGAAACCCTGCCATCACCAGCGGAGAAAATAGGTGTGCCTCGGGGTGCTGCATAATCTACGCCGCGGTGAGCGCGGATATTTTTGTGAATAGGGTGCTTGCGACGAAGGTTAAACCCTGAGCTGATACGGGCAAAGTCCAGCGGTGCGCGTAGAAAGGCTTTGCGCATACTATATCCTTCTGGCGTGTAGTAGTTGGCTAGCCCTTTGCTATTTTGGTAGCGAACCGCCCGGAAGGGTTTACCCTGGTTGGTAAACTCTGCACTCAAGATGTTGCCGTTGCCAATTTTTTCACCGTCGAGAAACTTCTCTTCATAGAGCAAGGAAAAACGATCACCTTTACGGATATCCAATGCAAAATCGATATCCCACCCGAAGATGTTGGCCAGCTCCATAATCATGCCATGGGGTAGTTGCGCGCGGTCACCTGCCAGAAACAGAGAATCCTTGATCACAGATTCGCGGTACGCCGTCATTATTTCGGGCTCAAGCAGGATATGTTGACCAGTGAATTTTTGGCCACTGCCTACCTCTGAGTTTGTGTAGAGGTAAGACTCAAGCTTTGACTTGATGTATTTAAGCTGTGTTAGCTCGCCTGCTTTATTCAGGCCTAGCTGAATTTCCTGGCCGGGGCGGATATCAACCAGAGGTTTAGCCAAGGGCGTGGATGACATTAGCCGATAGACGTCACCGGCATCCAGAGATGCCCGTTGGAATAGGGTGCTAAGGTTGTCACCACTGCGAACAGTTTGCGTTTTCCAATTTAGGCTGTCAGTTAGCTCGGAGACATCAGGGGCGGCTACAGGCTTGGTGTTTGATAGTCGGTCGACGGTAATCGCGATTTGGTTCTCAGCGGCAATAACGTGACCATCACTTTCTTGAAAGCTGAGGTCAATGCTGACTTCTTGGCGTTTGGCTGCGGCTTCTTTACTGGGGAGCATGGCGAGCAGTCCAATAGCAAACAAAGCAACGGCTCCAACCGTAATAAGGTGTGGCTTGGGCAGCTTTTTGGCGGTTAGGCGTTGCCAGAATGACGGGCCTTTGGGGTCGCGCATATAGTTAGCTTGGGACATAGCAGCTTAAGAGGTACCGTAAGTAGTGTGCTTAATAGTGCAATATATAATAGAAAGAGCCGCAATCCCACTGGATGTAGCTTATTTCAAGCAGGGCAATACTTGTTTTTGTAACGGGATAAGGTATCGTTTGCGTCCTTTCAGTCGGCAGAAATACGAGATAAAAGTATGTCCACAAGCGGTACAGAGTTGATAGCTGAATTACAGGCCCGAGGCCTGATTGCCCAGATGACTGGTGATGGTGAGTTGGCTGAACACCTGTCGAGTGGTTGTCGTACCCTTTATTGTGGCTTTGATCCCACTGCAGACAGTTTGCATATTGGAAGTTTGGTGCCATTGTTGGCTTTGCGGCGTTTCCAGCAGGCAGGCCATAAGCCTATTGCTTTGGTGGGTGGCGCCACAGGTTTAATTGGTGATCCCAGTTTCAAGGCTCAAGAGAGAAAACTTAACACTGCTGAGGTAGTGACAAGTTGGGTCGAGCGTATCAGAACACAGGTTTCGCAATTTATTGATTTCGATACCGGAGAGAGTTCGGCAGAGGTGGTCAATAATCTGGATTGGATCGGTAAGATAGACCTGTTGAGCTTTTTGCGAGATGTAGGCAAACATTTCTCTGTTAATAATATGGTGAACAAGGAGTCGGTTAAGCAGCGACTTGATCGGGAGGGCGCGGGTATCTCCTATACCGAGTTCACTTACATGTTGTTGCAGTCTTATGATTTTGCCAAACTCAATCGCTTGCATGACTGTACGTTACAAATAGGTGGCTCAGATCAGTGGGGTAACATAACTGGCGGTATTGATCTTGCCCGCAGGCTAAATGGTAACCAAGTCTTTGGTATGACTTTGCCGTTGGTGACCAAGTCAGATGGCACTAAGTTCGGTAAAACTGAAACAGGTACTATTTGGCTTGATCCAGCGAAAACCTCGCCCTATGCCTTCTATCAGTTCTGGTTAAATACAGCGGATGCGGATGCCTATAAGTTTCTCCGTTATTTCACCTTTCTATCGATTGTTGAGATAGAGGCGATTGAGCGGGCCGATGCGGAGATTCAGGGTAGAAAGTCTGCTCAGGGTATTCTGTCAAGGGAGGTGACAGAGCTAGTGCATGGTATAGGTGGATTAAAAGCTGCTGAAAGAATCACTGAGGCATTGTTCTCTGGGGGCTTAGGGTCGCTAACAGAAGGTGATCTCGAGCAGCTCAAACAGGACGGCATGCCCGCCAGCAACCTCAGTGCGGCGGAGCTTGATGGGCAGATGCTCACAGGCCTATTTACTGACAGCGGTCTGGTAAAGGCGGGGAGAGAGGCAAAAGATGCGCTGGGTCGAAATGCAGTGTTCATTAACGGTGTGTCGAAAGGTGCCGACGATAATATGAAAGCTGCAGAGTGTTTTGCGCCAGAGTGTGCACTCTACGGCCGATTCTTTATGGTGAAGCTTGGCAAGAAAAAGCATCATTTATTTGAGTTGATCTGACGGTATTGTCAGATGAGTAAAAGCCCGGCTTATAAGTCGGGCTTTTTTTTGGTTAAAAGGGCATCAAGTTGAATGCTAAGTAGACAGATTTACACCAGTGAAAATAAAAATGAAGAAAGACGTTGACGGAGTGAGATTAATCGATAGAATGCGCGCCTCGATTCGGGGATAGTTGCTCGTTTCGAGGCCCGACAAAGGCACTGTAAAAAAGAAAAAATATTTTTACAGAAAGCCGTTGACAACAGGGTGTAAGGCGCTAGAATGCGCGTCCGCTTCGAGGTTGATTTCAAGCGGAAAGTTAGCAGAAGTAAGTGTTGAGATTTTTAATACGAAATATCACATTACTCTGTTGACATTAAGGCGGCGATCATTAGAATACGCAGCCCGCTCCTAGAGAGCAACGTTCTTTAACAATTGATCAGATAATGCGTGTGGGTGCTTGCTGAGACGATTCAAGTGACAACGAATCATCAAATGCAAGTATCTCACCAAAAGAAGTAATTTGGTAAGCAGAAAGTGTTTGAGCTAAGTTTTTGAGTAGTATCGCTGGTTTAGTGAAACTGCTCCCTCTTGTCGACTCTTTATAGGGAAGATAGAGGTTAAAGATTAAACTGAAGAGTTTGATCATGGCTCAGATTGAACGCTGGCGGCAGGCCTAACACATGCAAGTCGAGCGAGAAAGCACTTCGGTGCGAGTACAGCGGCGGACGGGTGAGTAACGCGTAGGAATCTACCTAGTAGTGGGGGACAACATGTGGAAACGCATGCTAATACCGCATACGCCCTATGGGGGAAAGCAGGGGATCTTCGGACCTTGCGCTATTGGATGAGCCTGCGTCAGATTAGCTAGTTGGTGGGGTAATGGCCCACAAAGGCAACGATCTGTAGCTGGTCTGAGAGGATGACCAGCCACACTGGGACTGAGACACGGCCCAGACTCCTACGGGAGGCAGCAGTGGGGAATATTGGACAATGGGCGCAAGCCTGATCCAGCCATGCCGCGTGTGTGAAGAAGGCTCTAGGGTTGTAAAGCACTTTCAGTAGGGAGGAAAAGTTAGTCGTTAATAACGGCTAGCCGTGACGTTACCTACAGAAGAAGCACCGGCAAACTCCGTGCCAGCAGCCGCGGTAATACGGAGGGTGCGAGCGTTAATCGGAATTACTGGGCGTAAAGCGCGCGTAGGCGGTTTGATAAGCTGGATGTGAAAGCCCTGGGCTCAACCTGGGAACTGCATCCAGAACTGTCTGACTAGAGTACAGTAGAGGTGAGTGGAATTTCCTGTGTAGCGGTGAAATGCGTAGATATAGGAAGGAACATCAGTGGCGAAGGCGGCTCACTGGACTGATACTGACGCTGAGGTGCGAAAGCGTGGGGAGCAAACAGGATTAGATACCCTGGTAGTCCACGCCGTAAACGATGTCTACTAGCCGTTGGGTTCCTTGAGGACTTAGTGGCGCAGCTAACGCAATAAGTAGACCGCCTGGGGAGTACGGCCGCAAGGTTAAAACTCAAATGAATTGACGGGGGCCCGCACAAGCGGTGGAGCATGTGGTTTAATTCGATGCAACGCGAAGAACCTTACCAGGTCTTGA
>MAAU01000073.1 GCA_002162825.1 Gammaproteobacteria bacterium 54_18_T64 | reverse complement strand
AGCGTCTGGCCAAGTTGGCCGGTGGTGTTGCTGTGATCAAGGTTGGCGCTGCGACTGAAGTTGAAATGAAAGAGAAGAAAGCTCGCGTTGAAGATGCTCTGCACTCAACTCGCGCGGCTGTCGAAGAAGGTGTTGTTGCCGGTGGTGGTGTTGCACTGGTTCGCGCTCAGGCTGCTCTCGAAGGTCTCGAAGGCGAAAACAACGAGCAAACTGTTGGTATTCGCATTGCACGTCGTGCCATGGAAGCACCTCTACGCCAGATCGTTGAAAACGCTGGTGAAGAAGGTTCTGTTGTTCTCGACAAAGTGAAGAACCTCGAAGGCAGCATCGGCTACAACGCTGCCAACGGTGAATACGGCGACATGATCGCACTGGGTATTCTCGATCCCGCAAAAGTGACACGTACTGCTCTGCAGGGCGCGGCATCGATTGCTGGCTTGATGATTACCACTGAAGCGATGATTACCGATGCAGCCGGTGATGATGCCGGCGGTATGCCTGCTATGCCCGATATGGGTGGCATGGGCGGTATGGGTGGTATGGGCGGCATGGGCGGCATGATGTAAGCCAGGCTCCTCCACATAAAAAAACCCCGCTATTTGCGGGGTTTTTTTATGTCTGCTTAATTACGATCAATGGTTTTATTCACATCCCGTTATGACTAGAATAGCGCCTGATAAATTCATAGTTGTCTGCCGACGCTAGCCTGAAGTATAGGTCTGTGAGGCGGCTGTGATAAAAACTACACTAAAAACTGACAGAGCTGAGGTTATAACTATGGAAAACTTTTCTTCGATGGAGTTCATCAACTTTATTTTTCGCTGGGGACATTTAATGTTCGGCATTACCTGGATAGGTCTGCTGTACTACTTCAACTTTATCCAGGGTGGTTATTTTAAGCAGGCCACGCCCGAGGCCCTGTCCGATGCGAAGGCGAAGCTGGCACCCAGTGCGCTGTGGTGGTTCCGTTGGGGCGCCATGTTTACCTTTATTACCGGTGTGTATTTATTGATGGGTGTGCAAGGCAAGGGCGTGATGAATGAATACATCGTTGCCGGTGCGACCTTTGGTACCTTGATGTTCCTCAATGTCTGGTTGATTATCTGGCCCAACCAGAAAATCGCCCTGGGCATGGTTGAGGGCGACGGCCCCACCGCAGCGGGCAAGGCGCTGTTGGCCTCGCGCACCAATACCTTGTTCTCTGCCCCCATGGCCTACTGCATGCTGGCCTCGCCACACATGGGCTACGATACCGGCAACCTGTTGAGCGCCAATGGCGGTGGCACAGCCTTGTATGCGGTACTGGCCTTAATCGCGGCACTCGAAGTGAATGCCATCGTTGGCAAGCAGGGCCCCATGACTACGGTTAAGGGCGTTATTCATTCGAGTATTGGCCTGACGGTGGCAATGGTCTTGATTTTCCAATATGTCTAAGGCTTGAACGCATAAAAAAACCGGCCTACAAGGGCCGGTTTTTTTATGGGGCCAGTTCCACAAAAGTGTATAATTTATTCAGTGTCAGCACCTGTATATAGTGATTACGAATGACGAAAGAAAAATCCAGTCGCCGTGAACCCTTCATTGCCCGGCGTGATGAGCCGGTTGCCCTGCGCGCTGATTTATCCGTGCAGAAAAAAAAGCCACGGCCTATTAGCCCCCCGCCTGTTGCCGAGCCGAAAAAACTAGGCTTCATTGTGCTGTGCTTTCTTGTTGGCTTGTTGAGCCTTAGCCTGGCAGCCTTATCGGCCTTTTCCTGGCGCCAGAGTCAGTCTCAACAGCAGCTGCAACAGCGTTTCGACGATCTTGCTAAGCGCCTTGAATCCAGTGATGAGTCCGTTGCCCAATCCGGTGCAGTGCTGGCAATCAAACTCAGCAAACAGGAAGAAACTCTCGTAATGCACTGGTCGGAGATTAAAAAGCTCTGGGGTGTTGCCAATGACCGCAATAAAAAGGCTATTAAAACCCTGCAACTTGCCGATGCGGATGCTAAAAAAGGCCTGAAAAAAATCCAACAATCACAAACATCCCTGCAAACAACTTTGAGTAGCGTACGCAAGAGTTTAAAAAGCATGCAGGTTGAGGTGAAGAAGGTGGGCAGTGCCTCACTGGTAGCCAGTGCGCAAACCGATGGCTTTCAAGAACAGATACAGAGTCTTGAACACAAGCTCAAAGGTTTTGATAATGAGACTGCGAGCTTGCAAAAATTGATCGAGAAAAACCGCCAGAGCCAAGGTCGTCGCCTGGTGGAGTTCGAACAGGCAGTAAAATCCATGGATGCCTTTAGAAGGCAAACCAACGACAAATTCAGCCGTTTACATCCGGGTCCGGCAGCACCGTAGCCTATTGCCGCCGGTGATTATTTTATTGAACAAATGAGAGAGATGTTATGACCATCATCCGTCAGCAAGATTTAATTCAGGGTGTGGCCGATGCGCTGCAGTTTATTTCCTACTTCCACCCGGTCGATTTTATTAAGGCCGTGGACGAGGCCTATCAACGTGAGGAGTCACAGGCGGCGAAGGATGCCATGGCGCAAATACTGGTCAATTCACGCATGTGTGCCATGGGTCACCGGCCGATTTGTCAGGATACCGGCATCGTCACCGTATTCCTCAAGGTCGGCATGAATGTGCAGTGGCAGAGTGAGCTGAATGTCACCGATATGGTCAATGAGGGCGTGCGCCAGGCCTATATGTATCCCGACAATATACTGCGAGCCTCCATTCTTGATGACCCCGATGGTGCGCGCAAAAATACCGGCGACAATACCCCCGCAGTTATTCACTACGAAATTGTTGCCGGCGATCAGGTCGAAGTCTACGTTGCCGCTAAAGGTGGTGGCTCTGAGGCCAAGGCGAAATTTGCCATGCTCAACCCCTCCGATTCGGTTGTCGACTGGGTGCTGGAGCAGGTGCCAAAAATGGGTGCCGGCTGGTGCCCGCCGGGTATGTTGGGCATTGGTATTGGAGGCACGGCGGAAAAGGCCATGTTATTGGCCAAAGAAGTATTGCTCGACCCGATTGATATTCACGAGCTGGAAGAGCGCGGCGCTGAAAACCGTAGCGAAGAACTGCGCCTGGAGTTGATGAAGAAAGTGAATGCACTGGGCATAGGTGCCCAGGGTCTCGGCGGCTTGACCACCGTGCTCGATGTTAAAGTTAAGGACTACCCGACTCACGCCGCCAACAAGGCTGTGGCGATGATCCCCAACTGCGCCGCGACGCGCCACACTCACTTCACCCTGGATGGCAGCGGGCCCGCAGAGTTGACGCCCCCCAATCTCGATGACTGGCCAGATATTGCCTGGGAAGTGGGCGACAGTGTACGTCGTGCCAACCTCGATGAGCTGACACCCGAATCGATTCAAGAGTGGCGCAGTGGTGAGACCGTATTGCTCTCGGGTAAATTACTGACCGGCCGCGATGCCGTCCACAAAAAAATTACCGACATGCTGGCCAATGGCGAAACGCTACCGGTCGATTTCACCAACCGCTTTATCTACTACGTTGGTCCGGTTGATCCGGTGGGAGACGAGGTGGTTGGCCCGGCGGGTCCGACCACGGCGACGCGGATGGATAAGTTCACCCGTACCATGCTCGAGGAAACCGGTTTGATGGGCATGGTGGGCAAAGCTGAGCGGGGTGGACTTGCCATTGACGCCATTCGTGATAATCAAGCGGTGTACTTAATGGCCGTTGGCGGCGCTGCCTACCTGGTGTCAAAGGCCATCACGGCGGCGAAGGTCGTGGCCTTCCCCGAGTTGGGTATGGAGGCCATTTATGAATTTGAAGTGGTCGATATGCCGGTGACCGTGGCCGTGGACAGCAAAGGTGATTCGGTACATCGCAGTGGCCCGGCACAGTGGCAGGCGATAATTGAGCAGCGGGCGCTTGATGTCGAATAAGTGGCTAGAAGGGTTTTAACTTTCAATGCTAACTATTTCAGAAAGATGACACAATTTGTAGCCCGGGCCATTGGTTCGTGAAACTACATTGTTGAATAACAACTAGGCAAGAAGGAAAAGAGTAATGGGTAAATTGAGTACTGCAGGGATAGCGGGAGCTGCTTTTTTGGCGTCCACATTGATAGTCAATGTCAATGCTAGTGAGGGTTTGTATCTGGGGGGTTCTGTTAGCGGCTACTACTTGGATAGTCGGCGCTTTGAGGGTGGCGATGAAGAAAAGACCGTTGCCAGTGTCAATTTAGGTTATCGCTTTGCCAATAACTGGGCACTGGAAGCGGGTGTCGGGACCGAGATTGGCGGCAATGATGTCTCGGAAATTATCAGGCTTGATGCCATCTACTGGTTCGATGAAAATAGTAAAGGCTGGACGCCCTATGTGGTTGCTGGGTTGGCTAACTACCACTTAGACAATGAACTCGATCTGAATAACAGAGAGGGCTTTACCACGCAAGTGGCACTGGGTCTGGGTTTATCGAAAATGCTGGATCCCCAGTGGGAGTTCCGTTCCGACGTTCGTATTCTTCACAAGATGCGCCATGACCAGGACGGTACGAATGACGGTGCCTTGAACCTGGCTCTTAACTATTATTTCAATCCACCGAAGCGGGTGGCCCTTGCTGCGGTAGAGCCCGTTGCGGCCGTCATTGTGGCGCCAGCTACAACTCCTGAGCCGAAGGCCGAACCCGAGGTGCGTACTATTACCGTACGTCTCAATGTCGAATTTGAATTTGATAAGGCCATCGTGCGCGCTATTTATGGCGACGAGCTGCAGGCCATTGCCAATGCCATGAAGGCCCATGACGATATTGAGTTGGTGTTGGAGGGGCATACCGATGCCATCGGTAGCGATGAATACAATAAGGGGCTTTCCGAACGCCGTGTGGTCGCGGTTGAGGCTAAACTTGCAGAAATGTATGGCCTTGATCCGGCGCGTGTTTCGACCGTGGGTTACGGTGAAGCGCGCCCCATTGCCGACAATAGTAGTAAGGAGGGGCGGGCACGCAACCGTCGCGTCATTGGCGAGCTTTCCTATTCGGAAGTGCTTGGCGATTGATACCTGGTTTGATGAAAAGTGGCGCCTCAGGGCGCTATTTTTTTGCCCGGGACTTTATCTCGGCAGACCCTAGCTGTGCTAGTGTTCCCTCAGTATCTCGCTGACGAGACTGCGGCACTGACTTTCTAATAAAAACTTGGCGACAAGGTCCCTGGAAGCATGAAACCAACACTTTATTGGCACGACTACGAAACAACTGGGGTCGATCCTGCGCGCGATAGACCGGTGCAATTTGCCGGCCTGCGTACCGATGAAGATCTCAATGTTATTGGTGAACCCCTGGTGCAGTATTGCCAGCTTCCCAGTGACTGTTTGCCCCAGCCCCAGGCCTGTTTGATTACCGGTATCACGCCACAAAAGGCGCGGGACGAGGGTGTGCCCGAGCCGCAGTTTATTGCCGCGATTCATGCCGAGTTATCCCGCCCGGGCACCTGCGGCGTTGGCTACAATAGCCTGCGTTTTGACGATGAAGTCACACGTTTTACGCTGTATCGTAACTTTTATGATCCCTACGAGCGGGAGTGGAAGCAGGGTAATTCGCGCTGGGATATCATCGATATGCTGCGCCTTACCCGCGCTCTGCGCCCCGAGGGCATTGTTTGGCCGGATAAACTCGATGGTGCCCCCAGTTTTCGTCTCGAAGAGTTGACGGCTGCCAACAATATTGAACACGCAGCGGCCCACGACGCCCTGTCGGATGTTACGGCAACCATTGCGATGGCGCGCCTGGTGAAGGAAAAGCAACCGCGCCTCTACGACTATGTTTACAGTCATCGTTTGAAACATAAGGCGGCGACTTTGGTGGACATGGTGACGCGCAAGCCCTTCTTTCATGTCTCCTCACGACTGCCGCGCGAGAATGGCTATAGCGCGATGATGATGCCGCTGGCTCAACACCCTACTAATAAAAATGCGGTGATCGCGGTAAATCTGATGGCCGACCCCGGGCCATTGCTGAGTCTTGATGCGGAGCAGATCCGTGAGCGACTTTTTACCGCCACTGCCGACCTGCCCGAGGGTGTCGAGCGCATGGCGCTGAAAGGCATTCACCTCAACCGTTGTCCGGTTATTACCACGCCGAAATTGCTCGATAAGCCCGCCGCTCAGCGCCTTGGTATCGATCTCGATCGCTGCTACCAGCACTGGCAGACACTCTGTTCCGTCGATCTTGCCGACAAAATAGTCAGTGTCTTTGCCGCCGCCGATTATCCCGAAATTGAGGATCCGGAACAGGCGCTGTACCAGGGTTTTCTGCCCAATGATGACAAGCCCCTGCTCGCCACCATTCGCAGTATAGCGCTGCAAAATTTGCGCGATGATGCCCTGTTATTCCGCGATGAACGCTATAATGGCCTGCTATTTAATTATCGCGCGCGCTATGCGAGCGATACCTTGAGCAGTGTGGAGCGGCAAGCCTGGCAAACGCTCAAGCAAAAGCGCCTGATTGATGGCGAGGGTGGGTATCTGAGTATGGCCGCCTATTTTGAAGAGCTCGACACACTGGAGAAAACGCCCCAGTTGACTGCTGAAAAGGCCGAAGTACTGAAGGCTCTGCGGGCCTGGGGTAAACACCTGATCGGTGATTTAGCTCGCTTATAAGGGGCTCGAGAGCGGATGTCATTGATGATTGCATTTTATAGAGGACCAAACAGAGCGTGAATTTTACCGGTGCACACATCCTTTCCATCGAACAATTTGAGCGGGCCGATATCGAGGTGCTGTTTGGCACCGCCGATAATATGGAGCCTTACGCCCAGCGTCGACGCATCACCCGAGTATTGGAGGGCGCGATTCTTGGCAATATGTTTTTTGAGGCGAGTACGCGCACGCGCATTAGCTTTGGTTCGGCCTTCAATTTATTGGGGGGGGATGTACGTGAATCCGTCGGCATGGATAGCTCATCGCTGATCAAGGGCGAGTCTCTGCAGGATACCGCCCGCGTGCTCTCGGGTTTTAGCGATGTGATTTGTATGCGCCACCCAGAGCCCGGCTCCGTGGCCCAGTTCGCCTCGGCGAGTCGGGTGCCGGTGATGAATGGCGGTGACGGCAGCAATGAACACCCCAGTCAGGCCCTGCTCGATCTCTACACCATTGCCAAGGAATTACAGGGGCGGGGCCGTGGCATCGATGGCCTGCGCATTGCCATGGTTGGCGATCTTAAATTTGGTCGCACCGTACACTCTCTGTGTAAGTTGTTATCCCTCTACCAGAATGTTCAGCTCACCCTGGTGTCCCCCGTCGAATTGGCGATGCCCGAAAAGTATATCGAGTGCCTGCGCAAGGCGGGCCATCAGGTGGTGATTACCGACCAGCTAGAGGCGAGCATCGCCCATGTCGATATTGTCTATTCCACCCGTATTCAGGAAGAGCGTTTTAGCGACCGGGCCCAGGCCGACCTGTACCGCGGCCGCTTTCGCCTCAATCAGGCCATCTACACAGAACACTGCGAGCCCAATACGGTAATTATGCACCCCCTGCCACGGGACTCCCGGGTCGAGGCCAATGAGCTCGATACGGACCTCGATACCAACCCTAACCTGGCCATTTTTCGCCAGGCCGATAATGGCTTATTGGTGCGTATGGCGCTGTTTGTATTGGTGCTTGATGTCGCTCATCTGGTCGACCGCCATGCTAAAGATGTGCCTTGGCACAATTCTCGAGATTTGGCCAAGTGACTGAGCGAGAGCTTGCGGTGCCGGCGGCAGGAAAAGCCACAATTAGCGATGCGCCACAACTAAGCGCCGCTGATTTCGATGATATACGGCCCTATAATGACGAGGAATTTGGCGCTGTTTTTGCGCGCTTAATTGCCGCGCGGGAATTTGTCGACACTTTGGGCAGTATGAAATTCCCACGTCTGTTTCACTGGCTACCCTGGCTCTTGCGCCCGCTGATTCGCAAAGCGATGGCGCGTGCATGTGCGGATGTCGCGAGTGTTGACGATTTTCAGGCCTTGATGGATGGGCAATTACGAAAATTGCTAGCTCGACATAACAGCCAATTCACCGTCAGGGGCCTGGAAAAGCTTGACCCCAAACAGTCGTATTTGTTTATCAGCAACCATCGCGATATTGCCATGGATCCGGCCTTTACCATTCTCGCCCTACATCAAAAGGGTATGGACTCATTGCGTATTGCCATCGGCGATAACTTGCTAACGAAAGCCTTTGTCTCTGATTTAATGCGTTTAAATAAGTGTTTCATCGTACGGCGTTCCGTCGCCGGCCGTCGCGAAAAGCTGGCGGCGCTGAAACACCTGTCGTCCTATATTCGCTTTTCCTTGCAGCGCGAGCAGCAGTCGATCTGGATTGCCCAGCGCGAGGGCCGCGCCAAGGACGGTATTGATGGCACCGAAACGGCTTTGCTGAAAATGCTCGCCTTGTGTAAAAGTAAGACCGAGAGTTTTGCCGAGCTGATACAGGGGCTCAAGGTGGTGCCGGTGTCGATATCCTATGAATGGGATCCCTGCGACGGGGCAAAGGCCAAAGAGCTCTATGCTCACCAGGCGGAGGGCACTTATGAAAAGGCCGAACATGAAGACTTCGCCAGTATTTATCGGGGCATTGTCGGCAATAAGGGGCATATTACAGTCACCTTCGGGGACTTACTGAGCGAGCCCTTTGCGGATGCCGCCAGTCTGGCGGCAGAAATTGATCGTCAGATTACCGCTAACTACCAGTTACAGGCTAGCCACTGGCTTGCCTATGAGCGTTTGCACGGCCTCTCTGAGCAGGCACTGCAGGCGAAGGCGAACCTCGAGGCGGATTGGGCGGCAGTGGGCCAGGTCTTTGATGAAAGACTGGCGGCTATTCCGGAGGAGCATCGGGAGACATTACTGAGCGCCTACGCCAATCCTGTTGTGCAATTCTTACAGCGTGACGCCGATTGTGAATGACTCTACCGGTGCCATCATTACAGCGGCGCTCACTTCGATTGATTTAGCCGCAGCGAGATAAGTCCTATTTCATTATCCGAGCAAGACAAGGCGACCATTCAAAGTGCCTACCGGGATTTCCTGGCAGCGCGCTCACTGCGCCCGCGCCTGGGTCAGCGCCAGATGATTGGCCATATTGCCTCCTTTCTGGGCGCCATCGAGCGCGACGAGGACGGCCAGCGGCTGTCCGATAATAATGTTATTGCCATTGAGGCCGGTACGGGCACGGGTAAAACGGTGGCCTACCTACTATCGGTCTTATCGCTGGCAAAAGCGGCGGGAAAAAAGGTGGTGGTGGCCACCGGTACCGTGGCTCTACAGGGTCAGTTGTTGGATAGAGATATTCCCGACGTGTTGGCGGCGACAGGCTGGGATTATAAGTTGGCCTTGGCCAAGGGTCGGGGGCGCTACCTTTGCCCACTGCGCCTGCAGCAGTGCAGCGAAACGGCAAAGGCTCAGGATGCCGGGCTGTTTCTGTTTGAGGATGAATTGGCGTTCCAGCCCGACCGGCAGAGTGCTGAGACTCTACAGGCAATGGACGAAGCCCTGCAGGTGGGCAGCTGGGATGGCGATCGGGATGCCTGGCCAGAAGCGGTGCCCGCATCAACCTGGCAAGCCCTCACGGTGGATCGTAATCAATGTGCCGGTCGGCGCTGTCGCCTGATTTCAGAGTGCTGCTTTTTCAAGGCGCGGGAATCCTTAGAGGGCGCGGACTGCATCGTCGCCAATCACGACTTGGTGATGGCCGACCTGGCTCTGGGGGGCGGGGCGATACTCTCGGCACCCGAGGACACCATTTATATTTTTGATGAAGCCCACCGTCTCGGCGCCACGGCGCTGAATCACTTTGCCAGCCAGTGTCGCTTAAATGCCACCGCCCAATGGCTCGAGCAA
>MAAU01000092.1 GCA_002162825.1 Gammaproteobacteria bacterium 54_18_T64 | reverse complement strand
CGTGGCACCGAGCTTGGCGAAATTTCTCTGCTGGCTCGCCAGCTGCTACAGCAGGCCACGCCTTTGTTTCAGGAGACACTGGAGAATAGTGCCAACGCTGACAGCGGGCAGAGCTTTGGCAACACTCAGGTGCGCTACCGCTACCCCGGGGGACTGATTGACGGAGCCTGCCGCTCGCTCAGCGAGGATCTGACGGCCGTCTTTGTGCGTTTGAGCAGCCGTATGGAAAACCTTCATGGGGTGCTGGAAGAGGCTTTGGAAAACAGCCATCAGCCGGTGCCAAGGGTGGATATTGAACAGTACTTCCAAGTCGCCGGACAGTGGTTGGGCCGAGCCAATGCCGCGACAGACTTGTGGTCGGCCATGGCCCATCCGGACCCCGTCGGTCAGCCACCCATGGCGCGCTGGTTGACGTATGAAGATAACGGCGATATCCGCCTCTCCGTCAGTCCGATATCGGCCGGGCTGCGACTCAAGGAATTACTCTGGCAGCGCTGCTATGGGGCGATTGCCACCTCAGCCACCCTGCGCGTGCTCGGTGATTTTGAGCGTTTTAAAAGTGATAGTGGCATGGCGCCGGATACCCGCTGCGAAGCGGTGGCCGGTGCCTTTGATTACGCCACTGCGGGTTTATTAGTGGTGCCCGATATTGGTGCCGAAGCTAGCGATGCCCGCGCCCACACTCAGGCGCTAATCGAGTATTTACCGGACTTACTCTACCCCGACTCGATAACGGGGTCTGATAGTGAAGCGGCGTCACAGGGACCGGAGCCCTCTGGTGCCGGGGTCTTGGTGCTTTTCGCCTCGCGCCGACAAATGGAAGAGTTGGTCGATGCCCTGGCCGATGATCTGCCCTGGCAACTCTTGGTACAGGGCGAGTTGAGTACGGGCGAAATTGTCAGTCGCCACCGGGCGACCATCGACCAGGGTGAGCGCAGTGTGATTTTTGGTCTGGCCAGCTTTGCCGAGGGCATGGATTTGCCCGGCGCCTATTGTCAGCATGTGATTATTGCCAAGCTGCCCTTTGCGGTACCGGACGACCCCCTGCAGGCGGCATTGGCGGAGTGGGTGGAAAGTAAGGGCGGCAACGCCTTTCGGGAAATCACCTTGCCCGATGCTGCGCTGCGTTTGATACAGGCCTGCGGGCGTTTATTGCGCCATGAAGATGACCGGGGGCGGGTGACCATTCTCGACCGGCGCCTGGTGACTAAAAGCTACGGCCGCCAGTTGCTGGCTTCATTGCCGCCCTTCAAGCAAGTGATTGAAAGAGCTTAACTTTCGGCCTGGAGCTTTGCCAGTCGCGTGCGGATTGTTGCGCTAATACTTGCGGCATCGAGCCCCGCCGTGCTGATCTGCGCGCCGTGGGTGGCGTGGTCGAGAAACAGATCCGGCAAGCCGAGATGGAGTATGGCAATGACGATTCCCTGCCGGGCGAAGTATTCACTGACCCCGGCGCCGGCACCACCGGCAATGGCATTTTCTTCCAGGGTGACGATCAGCGTGTGCTCGGCGGCTAAGTGGTCGAGCAACCCGGTGTCGAGGGGTTTGATAAAGCGCATATCGGCGACACTGGCGTTGAACTCATCGCCAATATTGAGTGCTGTCGGCAGCAGGGCGCCAAAGTTGAGGATGGCGACTTGCCGACCTTGACGGCTCAGCCTGCCCTTGCCGATGGGCAGAGCTGTCATGGCGTGTTCTATTTGTGCGCCAGGCCCGGTGCCGCGTGGGTAGCGCACGGCGGCGGGACCCTTGTGTTTATAGCCGGTGTAGAGCATTTGTCGGGCTTCATTTTCGTCGGCCGGGGCCATTATTACCATATTGGGAATGCAGCGCATAAAGCTGATGTCGAAGCTCCCGGCGTGAGTGGCACCGTCCTCGCCGACCAGACCCGCGCGGTCGATGGCAAACAATACATCGAGGTTTTGCAGAGCGACGTCGTGAATTAACTGATCGTAGGCGCGTTGTAAAAAGGTTGAATAAATAGCCACTACCGGCTTTTTCCCTTCGCAGGCAATACCGGCGGCGAGGGTGACGGCGTGCTGCTCGGCAATGGCGACATCGTGAAATTGGTGGGGGAAGCGCTCGGCAAATTCGACCATGCCAGAGCCTTCGCTCATCGCCGGGGTTATGGCGATGAGCTCAGGGTGCTCGCCCGCCATATCGCAGAGCCAGTCGCCAAAAACTTGTTGGTATTTGGGCCGCTTTGGTGCGGGCTTTGATTCTGAGTTCGATGTTTCACCACCGGGAGTGGGGATTTTGTTCAGTGCGTGATAGCCAATGGGATCTTCTTCGGCGGGTGAAAAGCCTTTGCCTTTTTGGGTGGCAACGTGGAGTAGCACCGGCCCTGTGACCTGCTTGAGGTTTTCCAGGGTGTGTACCAGCAGGGGGATATTGTGGCCGTCAATGGGGCCAATATAGGTAAAGCCGAGTTCTTCAAAGACGATGCCCGGGGCGACCAAAGCTTTCATTAACTCTTCGGTTTTTCGCACAAGACCAGAGGTCGAAGGGAAGGCTTTTAGCAGAGTTTTGGTACTTTCACGAAACAAGTTATAGAGCTTGCTCGACCACAGCTTGGAAAAGTAAGTTGCCAGACCACCGACACTTTTTGAGATTGACATGTTGTTGTCGTTGAGCACCACCAGCATGTCGAGATCGACATGGGCGATATGATTGAGGGCCTCGAAGGCCATGCCCGCTGTCATGGCGCCATCGCCAATCACAGCGACACAGCGACGCCTTGGCTGCCCATCGTTGGCATGGTCAATGGCCGAGCCGATGGCCATACCCAGTGCGGCGCTTAATGAAGTGCTGGAATGGCCGACGCCAAAGGGGTCGTACTCGCTTTCGTCTCGATTGGGGAAGCCGGCCAGACCATCGCGATGGCGAATCGTGAGGAGTTCTTCACGTCTGCCGGTGAGAATTTTGTGGGGGTAGGTTTGGTGGCCAACATCCCATACCAGCCTGTCGACGGGGGTATTAAACACGTAGTGCAGGGCGACGGTGAGCTCGACAACACCGAGCCCGGCGCCAAAGTGGCCGCCAGATTGTCCCACGGAATAGAGCAGGTAGGCGCGCAATTCATCCGCCGCTTGTTCCAGCTCGCTTTCCGGCAGGGCACGCAATTGTGCTGGTGAATCAATGCGATCCAACAGAGGTGTCGCAGGCCGGGTGAGCGGAATGTCGGAATACGTGGTGGTCATGTCGGGCGGCTAAGGGGGTGATTTTTGAGGCGGCAATATTACACGATATCGGCCTGGTTAGGGCGGCTCAGTGATCCCGGCTGACGATAAAGTCGGCGATGTTGCGCAGGTGGTCGGCGCGTTCATCAAATTGCTGGAGAGTAGAGATGGCTTGCTCGTGCAGTTGGGCGAGCATCTTTTTGGCACCTTCATCACCGAGCAAAGAGGTGTAGGTTGATTTATTATGTAGTTGGTCGGCACCGGCCTGTTTACCGAGTAGGGCTGTATTGCCCTCGCTGTCGAGGATGTCGTCTTTGACCTGAAAGGCGAGGCCTATGGCCCTACCGTAGCTGCGTAGTCTGTTGAGTGTTGAGCTATCGGCACAGCCGCTACTTTGCGCGCCCATGGAAATACTCGCGACGATCAGGTCGCCTGTTTTATGGGCGTGCATGGTTTCCAGGTAGGGGAGATCGACGCGGGTATCGGTTGCGTATAAGTCCATTGCCTGGCCCTTGACCATGCCAGCGGCACCCGCCGCCTGGGCGAGTTCGCGCACCAGAGCCAAGGCGGTCGTCGCGCTGACTTGTGTGAGTCGAGTTAGCTGCTCGAAGGCCAGAGCCTGGAGACCATCTCCAGCGAGAATGGCGGTGGCTTCGTCATAGGCGATATGGCAAGTGGGGCGGCCCCGACGTAGGTCGTCGTCGTCCATTGCCGGTAGATCATCGTGAATTAGCGAATAACAGTGGATCAATTCGAGGGCGGTGGCGATACGGTCGGTGTCACCATTGACGGCGCCAAGACTGTGGGCGGCGGCGTAGGCCAGACAGGGGCGAATACGCTTGCCCTGATCGAGCGTGGTGTAGCGCAGCGCGGCATTTAAAGATAGATCGTTGGCGGGGGCAAGGCTGTTTTCGAGTTGTTGTTCGACGCGCTCACGACACTCTTGCAGGAAGTCGTCGAAGTCTTGTTTCACTCCTGACCCTCGTCAATAAAATCGACGGTCTTTGCATCGCCATTTGTATCACTGGTTAAAATGCGCACCCGTTGCTCGGCTTCGCTGAGAGCGGACTGACAGTCGCGGGTGATTTTGATGCCCTTCTCAAAGGATTTAAGTGATTCATCCAGGTTGAGGTTGCCGGTTTCCAGAGACTCAACCAGAGTTTCGAGCTGCTTGAGGCTTTGCTCAAAATTAATTGCGCGTTTTCTTGTTGCCATATTAATAATCACTGTCAATAAAACGGGGCTAACCCTAACTGAGTGGCGCTGCCTGGGTCAATAAAGGGGTGGTCAATGTCGGCAGGGGGTAGGATATATCTTACATGTTTTACAGATATTTCCGAATGTTCTTATGGCCTGTAAAAGAGCACTATACTTTCCACATGGATGTGTTGGACAAGGATGTTGCAAACATGGAAGTGGTCAGGATGACCGGCTCAGGATGAGCACTTAGAATATGAGCCAGGATGGCTTGTTTACAGGGAAGAGGTCAGGATGACCAACCACTCAAGGGAATGAAAGTCAGAACATATGGATATGCTTCTGATTTGCTCCAAGGCTGGATGCACTTTGCTAGTACTACTTTAACACCCTCTTACACCTCCTGTAAGAGGGTGTTTTTATTTGTGTTGCTTTTCCTTTCAGTCGATTAGTTACACCCTCTGCCTTTCTTATACCAAGTGCTTTTCGTTTTCCTTAATGAGGCGATCCTTTGACGTTATAGTAGCCAGACAGTTTTTCTGTGTCTGCCTACTCAGGCACGGTAAAAAGATGCAGTAATGAAGTTGCAATAAGTCCAGCAGAGGCACTTGAGGGAGGGGATTATGGATCTTGGTATTCGAGGTAAGCAGGGGATTGTTTGTGGCGCGAGTCGGGGCTTGGGTTTGGCTTGTGCCCGCGCGCTGGCTCAAGAGGGTGTTAACCTGACCCTGATTGCTCGTCATCCCGAGCCCTTGCAAGTGGCTGTCGATGATTTGCGTCAGTTAGGCTCTGCGACGATAAGGGCGGTGGTAGGTGATATCACCACGGATGAGGGCCGCGATGCGCTACTTCAGGTCTGTCCCGAGCCGGATATCTTAATTAACAATGCTGGAGGGCCACCACCAGGCGACTTTCGCGACTGGCGTCAAAAGGAATGGTTCGATGCGGTGAATAGCAATATGTACTCGGCCATCGATATGATTCGCCGCACCCTCGATGGTATGGCAGCGCGTGGTTTCGGACGCATTGTCAATATCACCAGCACGTCCGTTAAGTCGCCGATGCCGGGCCTCGGCCTGTCGAATGGTGCGCGGGCGGGTTTAAGTGGTTTCGTCGCCGGTGTTGCGCGGGAGAAAGTCCGCGACAATGTCACCATTAATAATTTACTACCGGGTCTTTTTGCCACGGATAGGGGGCGCGGCTATTTGGCCTATCGGGCGGCACAGGAAGGTGTGAATGCAGAGGTCTACGAGCAGCAATTTTATGCATCGAGCCCGGCGGGACGCATGGGTGATCCCGGTGAATTTGGGGCGACCTGTGCTTTTTTATGCAGTGCCATGAACGGCTATATGAGCGGCCAGAATATTTTGCTGGACGGGGGTGTTTACTCGGGGACGTATTAACCAGCTGTGAGTTTTGGCCGGTGATACCAAGCAGGGTTTTACTTTTCTGAGGGGCTAAGCAGCCCCATCATGTTGATCATTAATGATGGGGCGGCTTAGTTTATTCTAGCGAATTATTTACGCTTTTTTAGGCTCGGTAATGAAGTCATCCATATTCACATGGCGCGTCAATTTGAAGAAATCGACATTGCGGTAGGGTGAGTTGACGACTACGCGGCCTTCGGTGTTGCGGTAGTAGCTGCTAACGCCGGGGTGAGTCCAGACCATGTTTTCGTGAATTTTATTGACCTTCTCGATGTAATCGTCATGGACGTCCTGCTTGCATTCCACGGAACCCAGGTTGTTCTGAGTCATTTTGCTGATCATTTGCATGACGTAGCGCACCTGCATTTCGCAGACGAAGACGAAGCTGCCGCCGTGACCGGGCTGCAGATTGGGGCCATAAATCGTGAAGAAGTTGGGGAAGCCCGGTACGTTGGTGCCGAGGTGGGCCGAGGCATTATCGTCACCCCAGACATCGCGCAGGTTTTTGTCATCGCGGCCGATGATCTCGTAGGTCGACAAAAACTTCAGTACGTCGAAGCCGGTTGAAATAAGCAAGACATCGGCTTCGTGCTCGGTGCCGTCGTTGGTGATGACCTTATTGCCTTCGATACGATCAATGCCGTCGTCAACCAGGGTGACCTTGGGGTTGCGCAGCATGCGGTACCAGCCGTTGTCCATCAGCATGCGCTTGCCGAAGGGAGGGAAGGTGGGCAATACCTTGTCCATCAACTCATCGGCGCGATCGCCCAGCTCTTTCTTGATATAGCTGGTGAAGTAGGCGCGGTGATTGTCATTGGTGGCGTTGAGTGAGCGCTCGGGGTGCTCCCAGTTGGGATCTTTTTGCAGGGATTCGTAAACGCGGTCATTGTAGGTCCAGCCCAAGCGCATGCGGTACCACATGCGGTAGAGGGGGACTTCCTGGAAGAGGTAGCGAATTTCTTCGGGCACCTCGGTGCGGAACTGCTCGAAGGGCGATGCCCAGTGGGGACCGCGCTGGAAGATGGTCAGTGACTCGACCCGGTTTTGAATCTCTGGCCCGAGCTGCATGGCGGTGGCGCCATTGCCGATCATAATGACTTTCTTGCCCTCGAGGGTCTTGTCTTTTGGCCATTCGGCGGTGTGCCAGCTATCGCCGGTGAAGCTATCGAGGCCTTTAATGTTGGGGAAGGCCGGTGGGTTGAAAATGCCGGCGGCACTGATGACAATATTCGCTTCCAGAGTTTCTTCGCTGCCGTCGGCGTGAGCGACCTTGACCTTCCAGCTTTGGCTGTCGGCCTGGTACTCGGTGCTGATGACATTGGTTTCGAAATTGATCGATTTTTTCAGGTCAAACTCGTCGGCAACGTGCTCGAAGTAGTCGGCTAATTCATTGCGCAGGGCGAAATAGGCGGACCAGTCGTAGGGCGCAAACGAGAAAGAGTACAGGTGGTTGGGGGTGTCAACACCGGCGCCGGGGTAGCGGTTGTCCTGCCAAACACCGGCGACATTGGCGCGACGCTCGAGCACGGTGAAGGGTACGCCGGCAGCCTGCAGGCTAACAGCAGAGGCGAGACCAGAGACGCCAGCGCCAATCACGATGACATTGAAACCCTCGGGCACGTCAATTTTGTCTTCCCACTTCATGGAGGTTTGACCGAGCTGAGCGCTGGTCATTTCACCGTATTCTGTGGGCACTTTTTCACCCATTGAAGAGCTGAGCATTTCGACCAGCTCGTCGTCCGTCGGTGCTTCCAGCGCCAGGGGCTCACCCGCTTTCCAGGCCAGGATGGCGGTCAGTGCGGCATCGCGAATTTCTTTTTGGATGGCATCATCGAAACCGCCGGTGTCGTTGTCACCGGTGCCGCTGGCGCGCTTGGGGCGATAGGGGGCGGCTATCCAGCGTTTGTCGCCGGTGAACTGTACCAGTACCATTAGCAGGGTGGGGATATTGGCGATGGCAATAGCATCGGCAAGTTTTTGCTTGTCTGTCATGTTTTAATCCTATTCTCTTGTAGAAGTTGTGCGTGTCAAGGTGGGTTAGTGGCTCCAGTTTATAAATGTGGCGCGGTAGTTTAACCGCCATGACCGCCTGGTCAAAATAGTTTTTATCTATATGTAATATCGGCTTATAGCTAGCACGCTAGCTTGGGCCGGTTTAAAGAGGGGTAGGGGATGGATGTGCAGATGCTTTGGTGGCAGTGGATATTACTGGGAATGGGCTTGATGATACTGGAGATGTTTCTACCCAGTTTTATTGCCCTCTGGTTTGGCTTGGGGGCCATTGTTGTTGGTTTGATCGTCTGGGTTTTTCCATCTATTGATGTGTCGTGGGCGGTGTTTGTTTGGGTCTTTGCCTCGGGCTCCTTTGTGCTGCTCTGGTTCAAGGTATTTAAGCCGAGCATGGTGGATAAAACCAAGGCGGGTATTTCTCGCGATGCCGCTCTCGGCGAGACCGGGCAGGTGGTGAAAGCTCCCCACGGCGAGGGTCGCGGCGTGGTGCGCTTTACCATGCCGGTGTTGGGTGAGAATGAATGGGACTTTATTTGTAAGGAGGGGGTGATTGAGGGCGATAAGGTTTTTATTATGGACTTCTCGGGCAATACCCTCATTGTTGCTAAAGCGGAGATTTGAGGTTTCCCTCTCCGCGCCTTGAAAGTAACGCACTCGAATCTAGCAATGTCCCCCGTCCACTCGCAATTACACTTGCATTTCTCTGCGCTCGATCGCGCGCGGCAAGTGTACGTTGGCTATAGTGGTGGTCTTGACTCCCATGTCCTGCTGCACAGTGCCGTAGCCGTATTGGGCGCAGAGCGGATCATCGCCATTCACATTAACCATCAGCTGTGTGAGCAGGCTACGGCCTGGGCTGAGCACTGTTCGGCAGTGTGTCGGGCGCTCAATGTCGAGCTGCAAGTCCATGTCGTCGATGTGTGTAAGCAAGCGTCTAGCATTGAAAATACTGCCCGCGAAGCACGTTATCAGGCATTTGAAAAAGTGCTGGGTGAGGCTGATATTTTGCTGCTAGCCCACCACCTGGATGACCAGGCTGAGACGGTGCTCTATCGACTACTCCGCAACTCCGGACCCCGTGGCTTGGCCGGTATTCCCCTCACTCGGGCCGTGGGTCGGGGCAGTCTGCTCAGGCCTCTATTGCAATTATCCCGCAGTGAGCTGGGCAGTTACGCCCGTGAGCATCAGCTCAAATGGCTTGAAGACCCATCTAATATTCAATTGATTCATGATCGCAACTATTTGCGTCATCAGGTGGCCCCGGCCCTGAGCCAGCGCTGGCCCGATTTTGCCGCCCGCATCGCCGCCAGTGCCAGTCTTTGCCAGCAGGCTGATGTCTTGAATAGGGAGCTGGCTGCAATCGATTTGAAGGGGCTTGCCGAGACAGGTGAGAGGCTGGGCTGGAGTGTTGATCTTTCTGCTCTGGTTGCTTTGAGCCCCTTACGTCAGGCCAATGTACTGCGCTATTGGGCGAGTCTGCATTGTCAGTCGCCGCCGGGTTACCACAGCGTTATGGCTGTACTCGATAATGTCTTGGCTGCGCGGCAGGATAGGGTGCCGCTGGTGGTCTGGCCCGGAGGCGAATGGCGTCGTTTTAATGACCGGTTGTATTTGCTACCGGCAGGCTGGAATGAGGTGGCCCCGCAGGCATGTGAGTGGCAGCCTGAGCGGCCTTTAAACTTGGCCGGTGGTGCTCTGGTTGCCTCTCCGGCTAGTGGGCCGGGTTTGAAATTGTTGCCAGGTGAGCGCTTGCTGATCAAATTTCGCAGGGGTGGTGAACGCTGCCGCCCGGCGGGCCGGGTGGGGCGGACTAGCTTGAAAAAATTGCTTCAAGAGTACCGGCTGGAGCCCTGGTTGCGGGACAGGGTTCCACTCATTTATAGGCTTTCGTCTACGGATAAGGAGGCTGAGCAGCTGATTGCCGTGGGGGATCTATGGGTCTGCGAGGGTTTTGTTGTCGATGAGGGTGATTGTGCCTATCGTTTGCGCTGGGATCTGGCGCCTTAAGCAGGCGTCACCCGCTCTGGGTGGGGGTTGGTTTGCCGACTAAAAAGACGCTAATTGCACGTTGCCCGGATTGTGGCTGATACACTTTTCTGCTAATCTGGCACCCCTTCTATAGCCCCTAGAAGCGTCTATTTCCCATAGGCAATTTCTTCGCCGGGCCAGCACTGTAACCATCCACAATCATTACCTTACAGGGTAAGCATGACGCGATTTATTTTTGTCACAGGTGGCGTTGTTTCGTCACTTGGTAAAGGCATTGCCGCCGCCTCTCTCGGCGCTCTACT
>MAAU01000052.1 GCA_002162825.1 Gammaproteobacteria bacterium 54_18_T64 | reverse complement strand
CTCTGGAAGGCCTCTATAAATCCCAGACCATGTATTGCACCCAGTGTGAGGCCGAGGGCTTTCGTAAAATCACCTGGTATCTCGACCGCCCCGATGTGATGTCGGAATTCACCACCACCGTTGAAGCCGATAAAAGCCAATATCCGCTGCTACTGTCTAACGGAAATCCCGTTGACAGTGGTGACACACCCGATGGTCGCCACTGGGTCACCTGGCACGACCCCTTTAAAAAACCGGCTTATCTTTTTGCCCTGGTGGCCGGTAGTTTAAGTTGTATTGAAGGCAGCTTTACCACCATGAGCGGCCGTGACATTGCCCTGCGCATTTATGTTGAGGAAAAAGATCTCGATAAATGCGACCACGCCATGCAATCCCTTAAAAATGCCATGACCTGGGATGAAGAGGTCTATGGTCGGGAATACGATCTGGATATTTTTATGATCGTCGCCGTCGACGACTTCAATATGGGTGCCATGGAAAATAAGGGCCTGAATATTTTCAATACCTCCTGTGTGCTGGCGAAGGCAGAAACCACCACCGATGCCGGTTTTCAACGGGTGGAAGCCGTCGTCGCCCACGAATACTTTCATAACTGGTCGGGTAACCGAGTGACCTGCCGCGACTGGTTTCAGCTCAGCTTGAAAGAGGGCTTTACCGTCTTTCGCGATGCGGAATTCTCGGCAGATATGGGTTCGCCCAGCGTTAAGCGGGTGGAGGATGTTAACTTTTTACGCACCCTACAATTTGCCGAAGATGGCGGCCCTACGGCCCACCCGGTGCAGCCGGCTTCGTATATGGAAATCTCCAACTTCTACACCCTGACCATTTACGAAAAGGGTGCCGAAGTGGTGCGCATGATCCACACTTTGTTGGGCCCCAAATTATTCCGTGCCGGCAGTGATTTGTATTTCGACCGCCATGACGGCGACGCGGCGACCATAGCCGATTTTATTGCCGCGATGACGGAGGTCAGCGGTCGGGATTTCACCACCTTCATGCACTGGTACCACCAGGGTGGCACGCCCCGCCTTGGGGTTAGGGGTGAGTATGACGCCGCCGCACATACCTACCGTTTGCACTTAAGCCAAAGCTGCCCCGCGACGCCGGAGTCGGCTGAAAAGCAAGCCTTCCACGTGCCAATTCGTTTGGGTCTAGTGGGTGCCACCGGTGATTTGCCCTTGCACTTAAAAGGCCAGGCCAATGGCGAAACTCAAATATGCTATGAGTTGACGGAAGCGACACAAACGCTGGTTTTTGAAAACGTCGTTGAAGAGCCGATACCCTCTTTATTGCGAGGTTTTTCTGCACCGGTAAAACTGGACTTCCCCTACAGTCGCGATCATCTCTTGCATTTGATGCGCTACGACAGTGACAGCTTTAATCGTTGGGAGGCCTGCAATAAACTGGCGCTGGGCATACTGCAGGGCTTGGTTGAAGACGTGTTGGCCGATCGTGAGCTGGTGCTCGATGCACGTTTAATCGACGCTTATCGCGCCCTGCTGAATGATGACAATGCCGATCCGGCCATGGTCGCCTTAATGCTGGCCTTGCCCAGTGAGGCCTATCTCAGTGAGCTGGCCGAAGTGATAGAAGTGGCGGCCATTCATAGCGCGCGACAATTTGCACGGCAAACATTGGCCGATGCACTGCACAGCGAATTCCTGGCTATTTACCGGGCCAATAGTGAAGCTCTCAAATGTGCAAAAAAATACTCTGCCACTGGCACACAGATAGCACAGCGCAGTTTAAAAAATACCGCCCTGGCATATTTAGTACAGACCGGCGATAGCGATGCCATTCAGTTGGCTTATGCGCAATTTCATAATGCCGATAATATGACAGACACCAGCACTGCATTGGTCGCCCTGGTGAATTGTCCGCTTCCCGCGGCACAGAAGCTGGCTAAACAGGCCTTGTTTACATTTTATTCCCACTGGCTCAATGAAAGCCTGGTGGTTAATCAGTGGTTTCAAATCCAGGCCTGGTGCACCGTGCCGGGCGGCCTGGATCGTGTCAAAACCTTAATGCAGCATGCCGCTTTTGATATCAAAAACCCCAACAAAGTTCGTGCGTTGATCGCCGCCTTTTGCTCGGGTAATGCGGTGAACTTCCATGCTGGTGAGGGCGAGGCCTACACCTTTCTGGCCGATCAGGTCTTGGCCCTCGATGCCCTCAATCCACAAATTGCATCGCGCTTAATTACCCCCCTCACCAAGTGGCGCAAGTACCCCGAGCCGGCGGGTGGGCGCATGCAGGCCGAACTTCAGCGGGTGTTGGCCAAGGTGGGTCTGTCGAAGGATGTTTATGAAATCGTCAATAAAAGCCTTGCCGTGTGATCACTTGGCCACAGTAGAGGCCGGTATTGACTGCTTTCCTGGGGGTGGGCCTTTCCGCCCTGATACTGTGCTGAAAACCTGTTTTGCTTTGAAGGAAAGACAATAATGACCGCGTCACTTCACATCGTCTGCCCCCTGTGTGGGGGCATCAATCGCGTGCCCAATGACAAACTCTTGCACCAGCCCAAGTGTGGTAAATGCAGCCAGACATTATTTGGCCATGCCCCGCAGGAGCTCAACGCCGGCAATTTTCAGAAGGTCACAAGGCGCAATGATATCCCCGTGGTGGTCGATTTTTGGGCGCCCTGGTGTGGCCCCTGCAAGGCCATGGCACCGGCCTATGAACAGGCCGCCAACGAACTCGAACCCCGTGTGCGCCTGGCGAAATTGAATACCGAAGAGGAGCCCACGATCGGCAGCGGGCTCGCCATCAGGGGCATCCCCACCCTCATCGTGTTTGCCGGCGGTAAGGAAATCGCCCGCCAATCCGGCGCCATGCCCCAGGGCGAAATCGTGCGTTGGGTGGAAAGTGTTCTGTAGTTCTTAGCCGGGTAGGGTAGGATGTTGTCACTCATAACTCACTAGAATCCAAATAATAAAAGTAAATAATAAAAGTAAATAATAAGAGGATATTCCCATGAAATTATCGCAGCCAAGAATACAGCCCCTGACGGAAAGCGAGTGGACTTCGGAGCAGCGAGAGATGCTCGCCCCCATCAAGCGAGACGGCCCCTTTTACAACGTACTGGGTACCCTGTCTCGCCATTGGCCGGCGGCGCAGAAATTTACCACCTGGGCCTTCCATATTATGGGCGATACCTCAAAGCTGGCACCCCGCGAGCGGGAGATACTCATCCTGCGTATCGGTTGGTTATGCCAGGCGGAATACGAGTGGGGTCAGCATGTCATCTTTGCCCGCGATGCCGGTCTCAGCGATGAGGAGATCGCCCGCGTGAAAGAGGGTGCCGAGGGTGCGGGCTGGAGCGATTTTGACGCCACCTTGCTGCGCGCGGTGGATGAGCTGCACAGCGAGGCCTTTGTTAGCGATAAGACCTGGGCAGCACTGGCTGAACAATACAACGAGCAGCAGTTGATGGATGTGGTCTTTACCGTTGGCCAATACAACATGGTGTCGATGGCGTTGAATAGCTTTGGTGTGCAGCTCGACAAGGGGGTTGAAGGCTTTTAGCTCACGGCGAATGTTGGCGGTTAACTTGGCTGGCGCAGAATTCCTGGCGGTATTTTAATTCATTGCAATAATTACTTTGGGCTGAATTTCCCGCTTATGGCTGGAGTGAGCAAGCAGGCAGATTTGCCTGTTTGCATCACAGAAGGATAAGGCTGTATGAGTCGAACACCGGTAATACTCGAGGCATATGACCCTTCGTGGCCATCGAAATTCGAAGCAGAAAAGCAGCGCTTATTGGCCATAGCAGGGCAGTGGCTGTGCGGTAGCATTGAACATGTTGGCAGCACCGCAGTCCCAGGTATGGTGGCAAAACCTGTCATAGATATAATGTTCGGCATTAAATCACTGCAACACTCTAAGCAGGCAATTGCTGTGCTGGTGGCGAGTGGCTACGACTATTGGCCCTATAAAGCCGATCTCATGCACTGGTTTTGCAAGCCTTCGGATGCCTTGCGTACCCACCATCTCCACCTAATACCCTTTGCAAGTCCACTGTGGTTTGAGCGTATTAAATTCCGTGATATTTTGCGTTCAAATACTACTGTGGCAAAACAATATGCAGGGCTAAAACGGCAACTGGCTGAGACCTACAGTACAGATCGTGAAGCTTACACAGAGCAAAAATGGCCCTTCATTCAGCAGGTATTGCAGGGCGGACAGTGCTAATAAAAAAGATGTAATATCTATGGAGATATCCATTCGATGTTCTATTCCAATAAGTAGGTTTATAGGTAAATCGTTGTTAAACACTTAGGGCGGGAGTTCTACCCGGGTTTCTGCGTCACGCTAACCACTGGCTCATCCATCAAGGAAGATGAAATGATCAGAGCTCTCAAGTCGATCCAGTTTATGACTTCTGTGACTGTTACAGCCTTGTTCTGGCTAATTTATCCGGGAGTTATGGTGCTTTTGGCAAGTATTGTCGGCCTTTGTTACATGATGGCTGCAATCGGCGCTATTTTTGAAAACCATATTGCAATTTGGTCTGCCTTTGCAATTAGTTTGTTGACCGCGATTCTTTCTTCTTTAGGTTTTGCTCGTTTTGTTCAGGGAAGCTTCGATTTTTTAGCGGGCAATTGGGGGAAGTCTGAGGAATTCGCCGTGCACCCATATTTATTTGTGATAATTTCTCTAATGTCCACTGTTGTTGTCATCATGCATCTAATGTCTTGGCAATGGATGATTAAATGTAGTAAAGGCCTTCGGGATTGATCCCCCGCCTTCGTGTCATCAGCTGGGTCGAACTTAGAAATAAGTGTAGGGCCGGCATCCATTACAGGCTAATACAGAGAGGTGGGAGAGTTGTCCCGTTGTATTAGCCTGTGTTCGTATCTCTGGTCGAAATTGTGGAAAAAATTAATAAGTGGCGGCGATGTGGTTTTTCCATTCTTGCCAGCGCGCGGCATTGTAGGGGAATTTTTCGTGATCATAGGCCGCGGCGTGAAACGCCTGGCCATCGACCTTGCCCGAGACATAACCGATAAATTGCATTTGCTCGGCATACATGGGTTTGTGTTCGGCGGGGACGGTTTTCGCGGCATCGGCCGACCATAACTCCTTGGCGCGCATCGCCGCGATAATCCTTTGCGCACCACTATCGCCCACAGCCGTATCAATACACAGGTAGAGACTGGCGTTGCTCATATCTGAGCCATCAAAATACATGTCGAAGTTATTAATAAGTTCGGTGGCAGAAAATGACATGGTAAAACTCCTTGAAAATTTCTGGTTGCAGCTAGTGGCTAGCCTTGTGGGTGGTCGATAAGGCTTCGTGTAAAAAAGTTCGAGGGCTAGTGTAGCGGACTGCTAAGTAGATGGCAGCTCGCGGTTGTTACTCAGTCATAGTTACCGAGAAGCGTACCCGGATGAGCGCCAGATGAAAATATGGCAGAATTGGCGAACCATATTTATTCATTAATTCCACTAAAAAAATAATAGGAGAAACACTATGGATGTTGGCGTCGTCATGGCTTTTCAAAGTAGTCACAATCAACCCCTGTCCGATCTGGACGTTTATCAAAATGAGATTGCTATCGCCCGGTTGGCCGAGCCCCTGGGCTATGATTCAATCTGGGGTGTTGAACACCATTTCACCAATTACACCATGTGCCCCAATACCATGCAGTTTTTGAGCTTTATGGCGGGGCAGACCAGCACGATTAAGGTTGGTACTGCGGCGATTATTTTGCCCTGGCACAAAGACCCCCTGCGTGTCGCCACCGATATGGCGATGCTCGACAATATGTCGAATGGCCGTGCCTTGATCGGTATGGGCCGCGGTTTGGCGCGGGTTGAATACGATGGCTTTGGCATCGATATGGATACCTCGCGGGAGCGCTTTAACGAGTCGGCGGCGATGATTCTCGATGCCCTGGAGACCGGTACCATGGCGGCCCACGATGGTGAGTTCTTCAAGCAGGCGCGTCGCGATATTCGCCCCGAGCCCTTTAAAAGCTTTAAAGATAGAACCTACATCGTCTCCATGTCACCCGACACCGTGCCCCACGCGGCGCGCCTTGGTGGTCGTTTTATGACCTTTGCCGTGGGGCCCTGGGCACAGCGGGCGAAAGATATCGAACTCTATCGTGAACTCTATCTGGAAAATCACGACGTGGTGGCACCGCCCATCTCGGCGAATATTTTTACCGTGTGCGATAAGGATCCCGGGCGCGCCAAAGACATGGCCTATAAATATATGGGTGATTACTGGGAGTCGGCAATGCGCCATTACGAAATGAAGGGCGAGCACTTTGATGACATTAAGGGCTATGAGCACTACGCCCAGTCATCGGTGGCGATGCGTGCCGATGCCGACCGGGTCACCGAGCAATATGTTGAGCAGCAGATCTATGGTACGCCCGAGCAGTGTCTTGAAAAGCTGAAGGCGATTGAGGATGTCATTGGCGCCTTTGAGCTGAACTGCTTCTTTACCTATGCCGGAATGGATTACGACTACTGTAAGCAGAGTATTACCACCTTTGCCGAGGGCGCCTTACCCGCGCTGAAGAAATGGGATAACAGCGCCCAAGTGGCCTGATCATCTGTTGTTGGCACGGCCTGCCTCATTTAGAAGCAGGCACAAAAAAGCCCCTGTCGCTGTCTGCGAGAGGGGCTTTTTTTATCCGGATAGAGGCTTTAATAGCCTGCTAGCGATTACCGGATTGGATAATGCGCTCTGGCTCTATCAGGTTACCCGAACTCGCTTTCTGTGGCCGGGGCTGACTATTGCCGTTGTTGTTTGCGCGCTGATTGTTACTACTGGCGTTAGAGTTGCCATTGCCATTGCCATTGCCGCTACTGGCGCGTTGCTGGCTCGAGCGCCGACGCTGCTCGCCATTGCCAGCAGATCGACTTTCCGAACTGCGTTGATTGCGTCCCTGGCTATTGTTGCCCGCAGGTCGACTTTCCGAACTGCGCTGATTGCGTCCCTGGCCATTGTTGCCCGCAGATCGATTTTCCGAGCTGCGCTGATTACGTCCCTGGCCATTATTGCGATTGCTCGGTGAACTGCGGCGCGGCTGCGCGCTGCGCGTGGGTCGGTGGCCGGAGCGCGACTCGGGCAGGGCGTGTTCGGGCTCAAAGCCTTCAACGTCTTCTCGGGCAATTTTGCTTTTAATCAGCCGCTCAATATCGCTGAGTTGCTTAATCTCATCGGCGCTAACCAGTGATACGGCATTGCCGCTGGAGCCGGCGCGAGCGGTGCGGCCAATTCTATGCACGTAATCCTCGGGTACATTCGGCAGGTCGAAGTTGACCACCTGGGGTAGTTGGTCGATATCGATGCCGCGGGCGGCAATATCGGTGGCGACCAGAATCTGCACCTTACCCTTTTTAAACTCGGCCAGGGCCTTGGTGCGCTGGGCCTGACTCTTATTACCGTGAATCGCGGCGGAGTGAATGTTATCGCGCTCGAGCAATTTCACCAGCTTATTGGCGCCGTGCTTGGTGCGACTAAAGACCAGTGCCTGGTGCCAGCCCTCGCTGCGAATCAGGTGGCTGAGTAGGGCCGCCTTACGGCCCTTGTCGACGGGGTGAATCTTTTGCTCCACCTTAGTGGCCGTGGTGTTTTGTGGGGCGACATCGATCTCTACCGGGTTATTCAGCAGGCCTCGGGCGAGGTGGCGAATATCATTGGAAAAGGTCGCCGAAAACAACAGGTTCTGGCGCTTTTTCGGCATCAGTGAAATGATGCGTTTGATGTCGTGAATAAAGCCCATGTCGAGCATGCGGTCGGCTTCATCGAGCACCAGCACTTCGACATCACTAAAGCTAATGGCGTTTTGCTTGTGCAGGTCGAGCAGGCGGCCGGGGGTGGCGACCAGTATTTCGACACCGCGGCGCAGCTTCATCATTTGCGGATTAATTTTTACGCCACCGAAAACCACGGTGGAGCGCAGGTTGAGGTGCTTACCGTAGTCGAGCACGCTCTCGTGAATCTGTGCGGCGAGTTCGCGAGTCGGGGTCACGACTAGCGCCAGCGTGCGATTGCTGTTGGCGGCGGGCTTATCGGCCAGCAGGTGGAGCAGGGGCAGGGTAAAGCCAGCCGTTTTGCCGGTGCCGGTTTGCGCGCTCGCCATCAGGTCGTGACCCTCGAGGACGGCGGGAATGGCCTTGGCCTGAATCGGTGAGGGGGTGTCGTAGCCTTTTTCGCTAACGGCGCGCAGCAGGGGCTCAGAGAGTCCGAGGGTGTCAAATGTCATGCATCTTTCCTATAGATCGAACAATCGCCATAAAAATCGGGGCGCTGCAACTAGAGTCATGGGCTGAAAATGGAGCCTTCAACCGAACATAGAGCAATCAGCAGCCAAGTTTTGGCTATCGTCGGAGTATTGTTGTAAATATCGAGGTGCTTATAGTGACCGAGATACTTATCTGAGACGCTTGACAGAGGATGTAAAAGGCACTGATCTTTCTGATGAGGCCTCTTGATTCAAGCGTGTTGTTTTAGCTACTACTAACATAAGTCGTGTAGCCAGTACGGTTCAGTGCTGGGCCGTACTGGCGCGGGATTGTACACACCGTTAGTGGCTATAGCTAGCGGTGTTAGGCGTTTTCTTAGGGTTTTTAGTGATTGTGACCACAACCGCCGGCATTGTGAGGGTGGCCGTGGGTGAGTTCTTCCTCAGTCGCCTCGCGAATGCTTTCGATGGTGACATCAAAGGTGATGGTCTTGCCTGCCAGGGGGTGGTTGCCATTGAGTATGGCTTGATCGCCGTCAATAGCGGTGACCAGCACCGAGAGGGGGCCGTTGGGGGTTTCGGCATTAAAGCGCATGCCTACTTCGGGTTTGTCTTCATCACCAAACACCGATAGCGGCACATGCTGTACCAGCTCGCCAATAAATTCGCCGTAGCCATCTTCCGGGGCAATTGTCGCCTGTACACGGTCGCCAACGTTCTTGCCCAGCAGTGCCAACTCGAGGCCCTTGATGATATTGCCCGCGCCGTGCAGATAGACCAGGGGCTCGCGCTCGGCGGAGGCGTCGAGTTCTTCGCCGTCTTCACCGGTGAGGGTGTAATGGATGGAAACCACAGATTTAATTGCAATACTCATAGGGGGGCCAATAGCGTCGTGTTGCCGGAGAAATGATGGAGGCTGTTAAAAATGGCAATTATGTCGTAAGCCAACTGGGGCCACAAGTCGTGTGCTGACTTGTTTGGGCTCTGGGGAGCACTGGCAATTAATCGCTGTTAAATACGCTGTATTTCGCTAATACTTGGGGCAGCTTGAATAATAAATGCTCGTAATAATGGGCTCAGGAGCCTTTAGATAAGCCATGAGTTTGTATCTGGCGGCTAAGATGTTCAGCTTCTTCGTTGCAAAGCTTCGCAATAGCACGCTATTACTTGCGTTTTGCGCCTTGAACCTGAATGTTTTGCTCGCGATCTACTTCGCCCAGACTTGATTAGAGGCTCCCTAAACAATAATAAGGAAGCATTATGAAAATTGGATTTATTGGTTTGGGCCGTATGGGCAATCCAATGGTGGTCAACCTACTGGCTGCTGGTTCGAAGGTGGTGATCCACGACCTGGTGCGTGAAGAGGCCAGCAATCTTGAACTACAGGGTGCCAAGTGGGTCGATACGGTTCAAGAGATGGCTCAGCTTTGCGATGTGGTGATTACCTGCCTGCCGGGCCAGCAGCAAGTTGAGTCCCTGGTGCTGGGTGAAAATGGTCTGTTCAGCCACTTGGCCAAGGGCGCTATTTATATTGATATGTCGACCACCTCGGCGGCGGCTATTCGCCACCTTGGTGAGGAGGGCGCAAAGCGCGGGGTGCGGGTTATGGAGGCGCCACTTGAGGGACGTATTGCCAATGCCCGCGAGGCGAGCCTAATTATGCACGCCGGTGGTGATGATGAGTTGGTGGGCGAAATGGAGGCGACCTTGCAACCCCTGGGTGAAGTGCGCAACGAAGGGGCTTTGGGCTGCGGTAATAATAGTTTGGCTGCTTAGCAGCTTGTCAATGATTGAGGCTTATTTACGTGCTGTACTCAGTATTGGCTGCGTTAAAAGAAGTAAGCGTAAAAGGAAATAAGAGACGCTATGTATAACGATGAAGACCTGGCTTCGGCCGTTGAGGCC
>MAAU01000078.1 GCA_002162825.1 Gammaproteobacteria bacterium 54_18_T64 | reverse complement strand
TATGTATATGCCACCATTGATGTCCCACAGTATGGAGCCGTCGATACGCCAGGTGAGGTTGGGCAGGGGCTGCTGGAAGGCAAACACAAAGCCGTCCCAACCACCATTGGCCTCACCACCGGTGGGCTGGCGACGCGAATCACCACCGAGACCGCTGAGGTGGCGACCCAGGAGGTCACTTTCCGATTTGTGCATCCACTCAAAGATGAAGAAGGTGGCAGGGAAGGTGTCGCTGAAACGCTGGTATTTTTCTACCACAAAGCTGCTTACCCACTCGTCTTCAACAATCCAGTCGGGACTGAGGTCGGAGGCGGTAAATTTCTTGTCGGGGGTATAGCTCATTTCAAAGCGCACCACCAGCTGATCCATAAAGGTATCGGGTTCGGCATAGAAGATGTAGTTAACGCCAAAACCAAAGACATCTTCTGCCGCGTAGTGGGCCTGCAGTGAAGCCTCGATACTACCCGGTGCATAAAAAGCCGCGAGCAGGTCGTAGGCACTGATGCCATTGAGGCCGGGCTCGGTCACGCTATCGACATACTGACCCTGGGCATTGGGGCTGAGGCCAAAGGCGTTTTCATAAATTTCCTGAATAACCGGGTAGGTTCGCGCCAGCGAGTTCACCACCGCCATGCCGTCTATACCGCCAATACCGCTGTAGTAAAACCAGGCCTCGGGGGAGGTCGAGGCATCGCCCTGCTCACCGTTGGGAAAGCCGTAGTAAACAAAGGGCTGGTCGGCAAAAGTGTCGCCACTGGGGCCAAACACGGTAGTACCAAAGGGGCTATCCGTCTGGCCACCGGGCACCATGCGAAAGATGGGGTCGGGGTTGTGGCGACTCACCGCAAAAAACTGCAGGCCGAGATCACCAAAGGTGCCCTGCAAGCGCACACCGGCGTTGACATTGTCTTTCACCTTTTGAAAGGAGTCGTGATAGTCCTGGCCAAAACCCGAGAGAATGGGGTTGTAGGCGCTGTTCCTGGTCGGCAGTACCGTGGGCTGGAACATTTGGGCAAAGGCTTCTATTTCCCAGTTTGAGTTAATGATGTAACTGGCGCGGATACCCGGTGAACTGAGACGCTCATCGGCGTACTCCTCGGCACCAAAGTCAAAGAAGAAGTGACGGCGCAGGTCGAGGCCATTGGCGACATCGGCGACGCGGAAAAACAGCGCCTCACCCCAGGCAATTTGCTGCTGACCAAAGCGCACCCACAGCGGGCCCTTGCTGTAGTCGAAATAGAGGGCGGGGAGGTCGAGCATATAATCGTCATCACTTACGCTTAGATAGGTGGCCTCGCCATTGCTGAAGTTTTTAACGCCAAAGTAGTCAATGTCCTCACCGTAGTTCTTGCCATTTTCGCCCTGGTAGCGAACATTCGCCTCGTTGAAAACATCCGGCTGGTAATAACCCCGGAGTTTGACGAAGCCCGTGAGGTTATTGGTGAAAATCAGGTTGAAATCTACCTCGGCGCGAGTGGCAAAGACATTCCAGTCATTATTAACACTTTTATCGACCTGTATCGTCGTTGTCCCAGCTGGTACAAAAGGACCGGTTAAGAGTGCCGTTTCGCCGTTAAAACGTGAGCCCCCCCGCGTATTGTGATTCTCGTCATTATTGAGCTTATAGGCCATTTCCTGGCGAATAAAACCCGACGCGGAATACTCAAAGGCCGAGGCCATGGGCGCGGCAAGCAGCGCAGCGGCAAGCCCCAGAGCAGAAAAGCTCAGCCGAGATAATTTTGCTTTTAGTGTCATTACTTCTCCAGTTACATCATTACAAATTGTTAAATATTGACGCCGGAACGGCCATCGACACTCGCCTGCAAATACGTGAATCAATGGCCAGGCCTAGCGAAAGGAATAGGGATTTACGAACCAACAGACTCACCAATACTTGGCAAGTCAAAGCGACTCTTAGCACCACAAGGTCGTTCTAATTTTCAGAGGGAGGCTATACGTTTCAATCGATATGTGAAACCTAGACAGATCACCTAAGGCATTGATTATAAAAGAAGTTTTAACAACTAACCACAAGATATATAAGGCAAGAGCTTGACAAATATAGAGCAAACTATGACAACAGGCTTACATTTTTGCACAGCGAAAACATGGCCACTTTCCGTATCTTCTGCCCTCCACTCACAAGCCCTGGCGTGATCCAGGTCCAGAGTCCACACCTTTATCATCCTGCAATTAATCGCGCACAATTATGAAACAGTGGGTGTGCAATCTGACCTGTAAGGACCGCGCTTAGTGGCGTGCTAATTTCGAGTTTTTCTACAATTTAGAGGTACCGATGTACCATGTGGCCTGGACAGGACTTATTAATAGGTAGACACAAGCGTGTCACGCGCCGTAGGTTTCAACACTGCTGGGCTAGCGACGCGCACCACCAACCAGGCCACTGTAATGACAAGAAAAGGGCTCTCTTTAGAATTGCTACATGCAGGTAAAGAAAGTGAAGCAGGGGCTCTACTCTAGGACGCTAACCAGATATTGAACCTGGGCATTGGCGGTCAAACAAAGGCATTTCAAAATACCCTTGTTGACTCGCTATATTCGCACTGAGGTATTAAGCAACAGAGCTACTATTCAACCGTTACCGACTTTGCCAAATTGCGCGGTTGATCGACATCGGTGCCCTTTAAGACCGCCACATGATAGGACAGTAGTTGCAGGGGCAGGGTGTAGATAATCGCCTCGATACTGGGCGGTACGGAGGGCAGGTTGACCACGGTGACATCGCTCTGATCCTGAAAACCGGCTGATTTATCGGCGAAGACAAACAACTGACCACCCCGTGCCTGAACCTCGTGAAGGTTGGATTTTAATTTTTCCAGCAATTCGTTATTGGGTGCCACGGCAACCACTGGCATATCGGCATCGACCAATGCCAAGGGGCCGTGCTTAAGCTCACCGGAAGGGTAGGCTTCGGCGTGAATATAGGAAATTTCTTTCAGTTTTAACGCGCCCTCAAGGGCAATGGGGTATTGCACACCGCGACCGAGGAAGAGGGCGTTCTGTTTGTCGGCAAAACATTGGAAGGTACCTTCAATTTCCTTGTCGAGGCCGAGAATTTCGCGACACAACTCGGGCAGCTGGCGTAGTGCCTCGACCAACTGCCGCTCTTTGGCTTCATCAATACCACCGCGAAAGCGCGCCAGTACGATGGCGAGTAACTGTAGTACCACCAACTGAGTGGTAAAGGCCTTGGTGGAGGCGACGCCGATTTCGGGCCCGGCCATAGTCATCACGGCAATATCGGATTCACGCACCAACGAACTATTGGCAACATTGCAAACCACCATGGTGCCGAGGTAACCGGCCTGGTCTGCGGCCTGTAATGCCGCTAGTGTATCGGCGGTTTCTCCCGACTGGGAGATACTGACAAAGAGGGTATTGGCCGGTACCACCACTTTGCGATAGCGATATTCACTAGCGACCTCGACCTGGCAGGGAATACCGGCCCAACTCTCCAGCCAGTACCGCGCCACCATGCCAGCGTGGTAGCTGGTACCACAGGCAATGATATGCACGCACTCGACCTTTTTCAGTAAGTCGACTGCCGCGCTGCCAAAGGACTCGGCCAGGACACTGTGATCACCAATACGGCCCTGTAGGGTTGCGGCGAGAACATCGGGCTGCTGGTAAATTTCCTTGAGCATGTAGTGGCGAAAGTCACCCTTGTCATTCTGATCGACACCGTGCTCGATCTGTACAATTTCCCGCTCTACCGCTTGGCCCTCTATATCGCTAATCGTAAAATGCCCGGCCGATAATTCAACCATGTCGCCCTCACCCAGGAAGACAAAGCGGTCGGTGACCTGACGCAGGGCCAGTGGGTCTGAGGCGAGAAAGTTTTCCTCTATGCCAACACCGAGAACCAGGGGACTACCCTTGCGGGCACCAATTAAGGTCTCAGGCTCGGCTGCCGACATAACAGCCAGGGCATAGGCACCCTCTAGCCGCACAATGGTTTGCTGTACGGCCTTTAATAAAGAACTGGTTTCACGGCTGTAGAGGTGGACCAGGTGGGCGACAACTTCGGTATCGGTATCCGAGATAAAATCGTAACCCTGGGCCTGTAATTCCTCACGCAGAGACTCGTGGTTTTCAATAATGCCATTGTGCACCACAGCAATATGTTCGGAGCGATGGGGATGGGAATTGACATCATTGGGCGCGCCATGAGTCGCCCAGCGCGTGTGGGCAATACCCAGGTGGCCCTGCAGGGGGTTACTCGCCAGACCCTGTTCTAGCGCGGCAACTTTACCGGCATTTTTTTGTAGGCAAACGTCATTTGTGGCATCCAGTACAGCCACGCCTGCGGAGTCATAACCCCTGTATTCAAGGCGCTTTAGCCCCTCGAGTAAAATTCCTGTGACATTGCGTTGCGCAGTCGCGCCAACTATTCCGCACATAGTATTCGTCCTTTATTTCTTTTCGGGCCGCTTCCAGGTATCAAGGCTGCGCTGTTTGCCTCGAGCAATCGCCAGGCTGTTAGCCGGTACGTCCCGACTGATGGTCGAGCCTGCTCCAACGGTGGCATTTTTACCAACGCTAACCGGGGCTACCAGCGATGTGTTGGAGCCAATAAAGGCGCCGTCGTCAATTTCGGTCAGATGCTTATTAACGCCATCGTAGTTACAGGTAATCGTGCCAGCACCGACATTGACCTCACTACCGAGCACCGCATCACCAACATAACTTAAGTGGCTAATTTTACTGCCCGGGCCAATTTTAGCTTTCTTGGTTTCGACAAAATTGCCCACCTTGGCGCCTCGATCTAACACGCTATGGGGTCGCAGCCGTGCAAAGGGGCCAACCTGAACATCCTCTTCAAGGGTGACAGGGCCTTCAATGACCGTATTGGCTTTGATGGTGACATTGTCACCAATGGTGGCATCTTTAATCACACAATTGGGCCCAATAAGCACGCCGTTGCCGAGCTTGTTGTGGCCTTCAAAAATGCAATTAATGTCAATCAGTACATCTTGACCTGTTTGCAGTTCACCTCGACAGTCAAAACGACTCGGGTCAATGATGGTGACACCGTTATCGAGCAATGTGTTGGCAATTTGCCGTTGATAATAGCGCTCTAGAGCCACCAGTTGGGCGCGACTATTCACACCTTCGACTTCTTCAACAGCCTCTGGCACATAGGTATTAATGTGCCGACCCGCTGTACGTGCCAAGCTGATGAGGTCCGTTAAATAATACTCTTGTTGGGCATTGTCATTGTTGATTTTAGGCAGCCAGGCTTTTAAATCAGCCGCTGTCATGGCCATCACACCGGTGTTCACTTCGCCAATCAATAACTGTTCGGGTGCGGCATCTTTTTGCTCGATGATGCCGGTAACCTCACCCTCGGTATTGCGCACAATCCTGCCGTAGCCACTAGGGTCTACAAGCTCAACGGTGAGTAGGGACATGGCATCATCACCAACCTGCGCTAACATTTTTCCCAGGGTGCTAGATTTTATTAAGGGGACGTCACCGTAAACAATTAGAACCTTGGCGCCATCTCGCAAATAGGGAATGGCCTGCTGTACTGCATGGGCAGTACCCAGTTGTGAGCTTTGCTCTATCCAGTTCAGCCCTTGATCGACAAAGGTCTGCTGGATTTTATCCCTACCGTGGCCGACGATGACATTGATGGCAGCACCATCCAGGTCTGCTACTGATTCAAAAACATGGCCCAGCAAGGGCTTTCCCGCCAAGTTGTGTAGAACTTTTGGTAGTGCAGAGCGCATGCGGGTACCTTTGCCCGCCGCTAATACTAGTACATCAAGCAGCATCTTGTTTTCTCTCCCTGTCATATCGCCATTAAGTCATCGATCTTAACAATTGCAGGCTAGTCATTTGGTGACAAATATCGACTTATCGGTAGACTCTAATTAGCACGCACAAAAAAGGCAGCCGTAGCTGCCTTTAATTCAAGCCCTAACTCTTATTAACGAACAGAGCCCGCTCTACTACGCAGTTCTGCAATGGTGCGCAGCTGAGCTGTTGCCTCGGCAAGACGCGAAGCCGCAACAGAATAATCAATTTCACCGTTGTGGTTTTTCATATCCTGTTCAGCTTGCTTTTGTGCCTCAATGGCGGCGGCTTCATCAAGATCAGCGGCACGTACCGCTGTGTCGGCAAGGATTGAAATGACGCCTGGTTGCACTTCGAGGTAACCACCGGAGAGGTAGATGACTTCGTCTTCCTTACCGCTTTTAATCAAGCGAACGGGGCCGGGCAGTAAACCAGTCAGCAGAGGCGCGTGCCCGTAAGCGATACCCAGCTCACCCAGGGTACCGGCTGCAACGACCATCTCGACCATACCGGAGAAGATGGCTTCCTCGGCACTAACGATATCGCAATGTACGGGTATAGACATAAAAAGTACTCTTTGCTTTAGCGAGTAAACGCTAGATTAAAGGTTTTTCGCCTGTTCAACAGCTTCTTCAATCGAACCAACCATGTAGAAGGCCTGCTCTGGCAGATCATCGTAGTCGCCTTCGAGGATGCCCTTGAAGCTGCTGATGGTATCTTTCATCGACACGTACTTACCCGAGCTACCGGTGAAGATCTCAGCAACGAAGAAAGGCTGTGACAGGAAGCGCTGGATCTTACGTGCTCGCGCAACGGTTTGCTTATCTTCTTCAGACAGCTCGTCCATACCCAGAATGGCGATAATATCGCGCAGTTCCTTATAGCGCTGCAGTACCGTCTGTACACCTCGGGCAACATCGTAGTGCTCCTGGCCGATAACCAAGGGGTCGAGCAAACGTGAGGTTGAATCGAGTGGATCAACCGCCGGGTAGATACCCAGCTCGGCAATTTGACGCGACAGTACGAGAGTCGCATCTAGGTGAGCAAAGGTGGTCGCGGGAGATGGATCGGTCAAGTCATCCGCAGGTACATAAACCGCCTGGAAGGAAGTAATAGAACCGGTCTTCGTGGAGGTAATACGCTCCTGAAGAACACCCATCTCTTCAGCCAAGGTTGGCTGGTAACCTACCGCTGAAGGCATACGGCCCAGCAGTGCAGATACTTCGGTGCCCGCTAGGGTGTAACGGTAGATGTTATCAACAAACATCAATACGTCACGACCTTCGTCACGGAAGTTTTCCGCCATGGTCAAACCGGTCAGTGCAACACGTAAACGGTTACCGGGAGGCTCATTCATCTGGCCGTAAACCAGTGCTACTTTATCCAGTACGTTGGATTCTTTCATCTCGTGGTAGAAATCGTTACCTTCACGAGTTCGCTCACCAACACCGGCGAATACGGAGAAGCCTGAGTGCTCTACGGCGATGTTACGAATCAGCTCCATCAGCGTTACGGTTTTACCAACACCCGCACCACCGAAGAGACCAATCTTGCCGCCCTTGGCGATAGGCATGATCAGGTCGACAACTTTAATACCCGTTTCAAACAATTCTACAGCTGAAGACTGATCAGCGTAATCGGGTGGGCTGCGGTGAATAGGCAGGAAGGTTTCAGTATCGATAGGGCCCGCTTCATCAATCGGGTTACCGAGTACATCCATAATGCGCCCCAGCGTGCCCTGACCAACAGGAACAGAAA
Source organism: Gammaproteobacteria bacterium 54_18_T64 (assembly GCA_002162825.1). Classification (GTDB taxonomy): domain Bacteria; phylum Pseudomonadota; class Gammaproteobacteria; order Pseudomonadales; family Porticoccaceae; genus Reddybacter. Next base: position 2,676 of record MAAU01000078.1, on the reverse strand, counting down.
TCGGCGCGCCACTATTGGTTACTGCCAGTCCACGGCTAATGCCTTCTGAAGAACCCATGGCAATAGTACGAACAATGCCATCACCCAGCTGCTGTTGAACTTCAAGGGTTAGCCCCTTGCCGTCTACATTTAGCGCATCGTATATGCTCGGCACCTGATCCCGTGGGAATTCAACATCGATTACAGCACCAATAATTTGAACGATCTGTCCGCTACTCATTTACACTTCCTCTTCGCCTTGGCGTTAAGTCTGATAATTTCTTTCGTTTAAAAAGCAGTCATGAAGGCTTATACAGCCTTATACCGCTGCTGCACCACTAACAATTTCTGACAGTTCCTGAGTAATCGCGCCTTGTCGTGCTTTGTTATAAAGCAGTTCAAGTTCGTCGATCAGGTCGCCGGCATTATCGGTGGCACTCTTCATGGCTATCATTCGAGCCGCCTGTTCACAGGCCTTGTTTTCGACAACGGCCTGATACACCTGAGACTCGATATAACGCACCAGCAGGCCACTGAGTAATTCTTTGGCATCTGGCTCGTAAATATAATCCCAGTGATGCTTCAGTTTCTCATCATCACCGGCCTGAAGAGGCAGAATCTGCTCTACCGTTGGATCCTGGGTCATGGTGTTAACAAAGGTGTTAGAGACCAAATACAGGCGGTCAATCTTGCCTTCGTCAAACGCATCGAGCATTACTTTTACGCTGCCAATCAACTCACTCGCTGCGGGCTGATCACCCATGTCCTGGACAATCGCGGTGATGTTCGCACCGACGCTACCAAAAAATGCTGAGGCCTTATTACCAATGGTACAAACATCAACCTCAACGCCTTTCTCACTCCACTGCTGCATGGATTTGAGTTGAGCCTTGAACAAGTTAGTATTGAGACCACCACACAGACCCCGGTCGGTAGAGACCAGAATATAGCCAACGCGCTTAACTTCCCGCTCAGTTAAATACTGGTGGCGGTACTCGGGTGCGGCATCGGCCAAATGACCAACAACCGCACGAATGCGCTGTGCGTAGGGCTTACCCAGTGACATACGTTGCTGGGCACGGCGCATTTTACTGGCCGCGACCATCTCCATCGCACTGGTGATCTTCTGCGTACTTTTAACGCTGTTGATCTTAGTTTTTACTTCTTTACCGACTGCCATAATCTATTAATCCGATCGTCGCTAAACCTGCTATCTCAAAAAAGGTGTCTTACCAGCTTTGGCTGGCAGAGAACTTATCCAGTGCAGCTTTATAAGAAGCTTTAATATCGTCGTCCCAGGCACCTGACTCGTTGACTTTATCGAGCAAGTCACCGTGGTCGGAACGCATGTAAGACAGTAGTGCCGCTTCAAAATCAACGACCTTGTTGACTGGAACTGGCTTCAAGTAGCCTTCGTTGGCAGCATAGAGTGAGACACCCATTTCCGCCACACTGAGGGGTGAATACTGGCCCTGCTTCATCAGTTCCGTAACACGCTGACCGTGCTCGAGCTGCTCACGAGTGGCATCATCGAGATCCGATGCAAACTGAGAGAATGCCGCCAGCTCACGATACTGCGCCAGTGCCAGACGAATACCACCGCCCAACTTCTTAATAATTTTAGTTTGTGCTGCACCACCGACTCGCGATACCGACAGACCTGCGTTCATCGCCGGGCGAATACCCGAGTTGAACAAATCGGTCTCAACAAATATCTGACCATCGGTAATGGAGATCACGTTGGTCGGTACGAATGCTGATACGTCACCGGCCTGGGTTTCAATAATAGGCAGCGCGGTCAATGAACCGGTTTTGCCTTTCACTTCACCCTTGGTGAACTTCTCGACGTAGTCGGCGTTGACTCGCGAAGAGCGCTCCAGCAAACGGGAGTGTAGATAGAAAACATCGCCCGGGTAGGCTTCACGTCCTGGTGGACGACGCAGCAGCAGGGAGATTTGACGATAGGCCCAGGCTTGCTTGGTCAGATCATCATAAACGATCAGGGCATCTTCACCGCGGTCACGGTAGTACTCGCCCATGGTGCAACCCGAGTAAGGTGCCAAAAACTGCATCGACGCGGGGTCGGAGGCGGTGGCCGCAACAACAACCGTGTGCGCCATGGCACCGTGTTCTTCCAGCTTGCGAACGATGTTCGCTACGGTTGAGCTCTTCTGACCAATGGCGACGTAAACACATTTAACGCCGGTGGTTTTCTGGTTAATGATGGCGTCAATGGCAATCGCTGTCTTACCAATCTGACGGTCACCAATGATCAATTCACGCTGGCCTCGGCCAACGGGCACCATGGCATCAATTGCTTTCAAACCTGTTTGAACAGGCTCGTCAACTGACTGACGCTCAATAACACCGGGGGCAACTTTCTCAACCGCGTCGGTTAATTTAGCGCCAATGGGGCCTTTGCCATCAATGGGGTTACCCAATGCGTCAACGACTCGTCCGAGCAACTCGGGGCCAATTGGCACTTCGAGAATACGACCAGTGCAGCGGGCTTTTTGGCCTTCGGCCAGTGACTGGTAATCGCCCAGTACTACTGCGCCGACGGAATCGCGCTCAAGGTTGAGGGCCATGCCGTAAAGGCCGCCGTCAAACTCAATCATTTCACCGTACATGACATCGGCAAGACCATGGATACGAACGATACCGTCAGAAACGGATACGATAGTACCTTCGTTTCTA
>MAAU01000028.1 GCA_002162825.1 Gammaproteobacteria bacterium 54_18_T64 | reverse complement strand
CGCCACCGCCTCTTCGTTGCCGCCACACTCATCCTTTTTTCGGTGTTGTTCTGGGCCCTGTTTGAACAGGCGGGTTCTTCCTTGAACCTGTTTGCCGACCGCGCCGTCGACCGTGTTTTCTTTGGCTATGAACTTCCGGCATCGGTATTTCAATCCTTCAATGCCTTTTTTATCTTCCTGCTAGCCCCAGTGTTTTCCTTTCTCTGGACAGGTCTCGCCGCCCGAGGGCGCGAACCCTCGACACCGGTAAAGTTTGCCCTCGCGCTGTTTCAGGTCGGTCTCGGTTTTCTGATCTTGGTCTTTGGTGCCCGGCTCGCGAGTGAGGGCCAGGGAGTCGGCATGATCTGGCTGGTGCTGATCTACCTCCTCCACACCACTGGCGAGCTCTGCCTCTCGCCGGTTGGCCTGTCGATGATTACCAAGCTGAGCGTACCGCGCATTGTCGGCATGATGATGGGCGTGTGGTTTCTCGCCTCGGCGGGCGCTAACTTTATCGCCAGCAAAATTGCCCAACTAACCAGTAGTCGAAGCTCCATTGGCGAAGTCCTCAATCAGAGCGAAGCCCTGGCAAGAACTCTGCAGGTATACAGCAATGTCGGCTGGTTTGCGGTGGGCATTGCCATTTTTCTACTATTAATATCACCCCTGCTGCGCAAGGGCATGCACGGTATTCATTAGAAAAACCACCCACCGATGACTATCCGTATACCAGGGCCCCCGCATCAATGCCCGAACCCTGGGTAAGCACAAACCTTAATTCGACTAACGAACCCCCCTTCGACGTACCGCCGATGAGGTGAAATACTCATCGCCGGCACGCCAGGCGAAGTCCGGGGCTTTGCTCTTGCCAATCAGCAGTGCCAACATGCGGTGAGCATCAAAGTCATATTGTAGCTCCGCAGCCCGGTGTATAGAGCCTACGTCATAATAGAAGATTTGATGGTCTTCCCAATGACGCCAGAGGCCTCCTCGACGGTCATAGATATCGGCCAGCATCACCTCCCAGGAGTCTTCATCAAGATAAAACACCCGCTTTGAGTATTCGTGACTAGTGCCTTCCTTCAACACGGCCTCAATAATCCAAACTCGATGCAGTTCATAGCGCGCATAATCCTGATTAAAACGGCCACTGGGCGCAATCACCTTATCCGGCGTCACCTCCTGAGCGAACAATCTGTAGGGATTGTAGGGAACAAATATCTCTCTTTTTCCCCATAATTTATAGCTAAAACGATCCGTGGGGCCATTAAAGCCAAAGACTTGATCCGTCGTTCCCAAACCGTCGGAAGCGGTCATGGGATTGTCATAGACAATCTGTGGTGCTCGCTTAACACGGCGCTGCCCTGGGCTATATGACCAGGCTTTTCGGAAGGTATCCGTAAAGGTAAGGGGTTCGAGGGCAAGAATCACCTGCCCAGCGACCCGAGCAGGACCGGTTAAGGTTTGCGAATAAAACAACACCGTGTCCATGGGTCTAACATTGGGGTCGTCTTCCTCAACCTCTATGTCACTCCATTTATTATGAAATTCAACATCCAGGTTACTCACCACATAACTGCCATCGGAGGCGACGGCAATGGTAATTTCTCGCGATTTATTCCACACCAATCTAGGCCTTGACTGGTGATTGAGCATCGCCTCGTCCGCATTGTGGGGAATAGGGAAGGCCCAGGCTCGACGAGCGCCGGTAAAGCCAATCATGCCCATATGACTATCGGTTTTCCTGAACTCGGTTCGCTCCAGATTTTTTAAGGCGGCCTCATATACGTGGGGCTTATAAACGGCGGAACGCCGGGTCGGATAAATATTCATAAAATAATCATCATAGGTCTCAAACATTTTCTTCTGACCCTGAGATAATTTATCGGCATACTGCATATAGTTTTGAGAAGTGAGTTTAAGGCGCACCTTATCTCCGGCAAATGGGTCGGGGTGAAAAGTACCGGGCAGAAAACCTTCGGGCAGTGGCAAGGCTTTATTTTGCCACTCGGGAATTGTGCCCTCGGGGTTTCCCGCTCGTATAGCCCCACTGGGTGTGAGCAAGGTGCCCTCAAGACCAATGGTGCGGCGCTCCTTTGATGTCACTGCTGCTGCGGCATTACCTCCATTTAATGCAGCCATGCCCAGTAGTAAGGCAAATATTACTACCTGTTTGAATAAAGACATTATTTAGACCTCCACCACACAGCATGCCAGGTAATCCCGCAACACCAAGGCTCTTTCACCAATAGCTAATGAAGACGCAAGCCCTCACCAAATGAGCCCTGGAGTAAAAACTAAAGCTAGATGCGTAGCTCGCTGCTTAACGCCGTCATTGGAGCTTTCAATTTCCAATCTGGACAAGCACTCAGCGGCTCACTCAACACCCGCCACAACTGTGTGGTAATGATGGGTTAAAACTCGATCACAAGGTGCTTAACACCTGGTGATCGAGAACGATGGATACCGCTCGACTAGCGCACACCTCTACGGCGTACGGCTGAGGAAGTGAAATATTTATCCTCGGCACGCCACCCGAAATCCGGCGCCTTACTTTTATCGATCATCAACGCCAACATGCGGTGGGCATCAAAATCGTATTGCAACTCGGTGGCCCGATGTATGGACCTAACGTCATAGTAGAAAATCTGATGATCCTCCCAGTGGCGCCAGAGCTCACCACGGCGGTCATAATTGTCGGCCAGGCTGACTTCCCAGGAGTCTTCATCCAGGTAGAAAACTCGCTTGGCATAATCGTGGTTTGTTCCCTCTTTCAAAGTGGCTTCCACCATCCAGACCCTGTGTAGCTCGTACCGTGCATAGTCCTGGTTAAAACGTCCATTGTCGCCAATGACCTTGTCCGGGGTTGCCGACTGATCAAACAAACGGTAGGGGTTGTAGGGAATGTAGACCTCTTTGCGGCCCAACAATTTATAGGAAAAACGATCCAGCGGGCCATTAAAACCAAACACCTGATCTGTCGTACCCAAACCATCGGCCGCCGTTAAGGGATTGTCATAGACAATCTGTGGCGCTCGCTTAACTCGACGCTGCCCCGGGCTATAGGCCCAGGCCTTGCGGAAGTTACTGGTAAAAGTCACAGGCTCCAGAGCGAGAACAACCTGACCCGCCAATTTGGGGGGGCCGGTAATAGTCTGGCTATAGAGCAAAGTGGTATTCATCGGCACGAGCTTCGGATCATCCTCTGCATATTCAATATCACTCCATTTATTGTGGAATTCAACATCCAGGTTATTCAGCTCATAGGCACCAGACGCTGTGACCGGTATTGTCACTTCCCGGGATTTATTCCACACCAGTCGCGGCCGTGATTGGTGATTAAGCATCGCCTCATCGCCATTGTGAGGAATGGGGAAAGCCCAGGCCCGCCGCGCACCGGTAAAGCCAATCATGCCCATGTGACTATCGTTCGATATGAACTTCGTACGATCGAGGTTCTTCAAGGCTGCCTCATAGATATGGGGCTGATATACCACCGAACGCCGGGTCGGATAAACATTCATATAAAAGTCATCGTAGGTCTGAAACATCTTCTTCTGACCTTCGGACAACTTATCCGCATGCTCCTGGTAATTCTGCGCGGTAATCTTTAAGCGCACCTCGTCCGCCGCAAAGGGGTCGGGGTGAAAAATACCCGGCACAAAACCTTCGGGCAAGGGAATGGGGTCGTTTTTCCACTCGGGAATAGTGCCCTCCGCATTGCCGGCACGTATGGCGCCGCTGGGGGTTAACATCGTACCTTCAAGACCAACCGTTGCTTTCTCTTCCGGGGTAACTGCCGCCCATACATAGCTTCCATTCAGTGCGAACAAGGCGAACAACAAACCACAAAAACTTACTTTTTTCAGTAAATTCATGAGTCAAACCTCCACCATTTGGTTATATCCAATAACTGAGTAATGCCGAGGTAACCACAGGAGAGATCGAAATAATCCCAAGCCTGAACTGTGAAAACCACTCAGGTTGGAGTAAGCGTAGTACAGATTTAAAAAACTGCAGAGGTAGGTTTCTATTCGTGTGAGGCTCGTTTAGCGCCATGATTTAGCGAAGGAAAACAAGGCCTAAGCGGCTTACAGAGGAAGAGGGGGCGACGGGAGGAAAACGGTAAATTGAGTGCCGGTATTACTCGATCGCTACCCAGTGAACACCGATAAATTCAAAGCCCAATCAAGAGCAATCTATTTACGGCCCCTCCTCTGCCACAGTACCAGTGCCCTGGCCCGCCCTGTTTTTTAGCAACTGCCAGACACAAAGATTTAAGCCATAGAGCACAGCAAAACTAAAGCCGATGGGTAACAACACCCTGCGCACACCATGCTCCATGGTCGGCTTGATAAGTTCAAAGGCAGCTGATGCCCAGGCGGGGGCGAGATAGCTCATACCCTGATAGGGGAAGGCGGGCGTCAGTAACAACGCCAAAGCAAACATGCGCAAAAAGGCCTGCAGGGGGTACCAGGGCACAGAACGTGTCGCCCACCAGATCAACGGTGTCAGCATCAACACACCCATGACGTAGGCGACACAGCCCCAAATATAGTTTTCCGGTGTATACATAATTAGTCCCTGTTATGCCTCTGCTACGCCCTAAGGTTTTTATCCAGCCCGGAGATCAACCGCGCCCGTGCTCAATCCACCCAGTAAATAATATGCTCTTCAATACTGTCCGGGTGCACATGGGCTTCACTCAGCACCCGCCCGCGCACCGAAATACCTGCCTCATGCACCGAATCGGGATTGCCCGATACCAGGGGGTGCCACTCTGGCAAGGGTTCACCCTCCTGACGTAGGCGATAGGCACAGGTCGACGGCAGCCAGTTAATGCTCTCCACCTTGTCGGCGCTGAGCTGTATGCAGTCTTCCACTTTTTTAAAACGCTCGCTGTAATTCTGACAGCGGCAATTTTCCGTATCGAGCAATTCACAGGCGATGCTAGTGAAGTAGACCTCATCACTATCGAAGTCTTCCAGCTTGACCAGACAGCAGCGCCCACAGCCATCGCACAGCGCCTCCCACTCCCGGGGATTGAGATCCTCGAGGGGGCGGTTTTTCCAAAAGTCCGGTGCTAACTCAGCCATTACAATTTCTCGTTGCGCGCCCGCACGATCTGCATATATTCATCTGTGGTCGATGCCATTTGCAGGTAGTAGCCCTGTGCGTCGAGCTGAGCCAATACGTCTTTAATATCGGCCTGAGCCAGCTTGCGCTCGGGCGATAATTTTAAGGTCATTGCCGACTCGAGCTTACCGAGATGTTTTAACAGGGTCTCGGGTACCCCTTCAAGGTCTTTCTCGTAGGGCACATAAAGATAGCAGTCACTTTTGTTCAGGCTTCTATAAATTTTACACAGTACAGTCATATCAACTCTTTACTTATCGCTAGTCAGACGTCACGGCGCTCTGAAGTTCACCGGCATGGCTCAGCAAGGCTGCACCCACCGCATCAAAGCGCCAGCCACTCGTCAGTACCTCGGGCAGTTGCACTTCGCCGTAGGCGATGGAGCGCACCAGAAATTCGAGGTCGACCTTGCGCGCCAGCACCTCAGGAGCCAGGCTTAATTCCTCAGCCCTCGCCACCACCAACTGACGACAAGACTTCAACATCGAGCCATGCTCGCGGGGGATGGCCTTGGGCAGTAATTGTGGAAAGTCCTTGCCATCACTCGTGTCGATGTCGGCAAACACAGCTAAGATCTTATCGCCGTATAAACGCTGTGCCCGTGGATTGAGTATATTCGTCCCTTTCAGTTGCGCCATGCTTAAGGGCGACTTCAAGAAAGCGATGGAGAGTAAATCTTTGTCGGCAATAATGCGCCCACGGGGGCGGTTATCTTCTCGCGCCACGCCTTCGCGCCAGGTACTCAGGGCCTGCAAAATAGCCAGGCCGCGCCGGTCCAGCTTCCAGGCCCCCTTAACGCGGATATAATAGTTTTCTGGCGGCACATCGCGACGCGAATTCGCCAGTTTGGCGAGCATTTCATCTTCCACCCAGGTCTGCCGCTCCTGACTCTCAAGTTGCTCAAGCAGGGCCCGATAAACCGGCAGTAAGTAGTGCACATCTTCTGCCGCATAACTCAGCTGTGAAGCACTCAAGGGGCGCTGCAACCAGTCGGAACGAGTCTCGTGTTTATCCAACTCGACACCCACCAACTCTTTCACCACACCGCGATAGCCGACGGAAAACCCCAGCCCGCAATAGGCGGCAGCAGTTTGTGTATCGAATAAGGGATCGGGCAATTGCCCCAGGCTGTGGCTCAGGGTTTCCAAATCTTCGGAACAGGAGTGCAACACCTTGACCACATTGGGGTTGGCCAACAAGTCGATCAGACCCTGGGGCTCCGGCAGTGCCAGCGGATCGACCAACCAGGTGGTTTCACCGTCACAGAGCTGTATTAAAGCCAGTATCGGATAAAAGGTATCGGTGCGGATAAACTCGGTATCCAGGGCAATAACGTCGATTTCCTGCCAGCGTTGCGCCGCTTTTTCCAGCGCCGCGCTATCGGTGATCATAATGGGGGGAGAGTATTCGCTGCTCAAAATAGTCTGCTCAATATTAATTTCGGGTGGGGTTTATATGGATCTACAAAAATACCAGGTGAAAACGTTTAAATTAGGGTGCGGCTGCTAAAGGCATGACTCAAGGTGCCCCCATCGACATATTCCAGCTCACCACCCAAGGGTACACCGTGGGCAATGCGCGACACGCCCACACCCAGGGCCTGGGCATGGCTACCAATGTAGTGGGCCGTCGCCTCCCCCTCCACCGTTAAGTTGGTGGCGAGAATCAGCTCTTTAATATTTTCATCGCTAAGGCGCTGCAAGAGCTGGTCGATGCCAATGGCCTCGGGGCCGACGCCGTCAATCGGCGACAGGTGGCCAAACAACACAAAATAGCGCCCGCGATAGGAACCGCTCTGCTCGATGGCAAATAGATCGGCGGGGGTTTCCAGCACACACAACAAGTCGGGCTGGCGGCGCTGATTGGCGCAGATTTCACACATCGACGCTTCCGTTAACATGCGGCAAAGCTGACAGCGCCCCACGCGCTCAACCGCTTGCTGAATCGACGTTGATAAACGTCCAGCGGCGCGGGGGTCCTTATCGAGCAGGTGCAGAGCCATGCGCTGGGCCGATTTGGGGCCAACACCGGGCAGGCAACGCAGAGCGTCAATCAGCTCATCGATGACCGGGCCAAACATCAGTCAGAGCCCCCGATGTAAAACAAATGTAAACAAGGCAACAAAACTCTCATTAAAAGGGCATTTTAAAGCCGGCGGGCAAACCCATGCCGGCGGTCAGGCCACCCATAATTTCACTGCTTTTTGCCTCAACTTTACGCACCGCATCGTTGACGGCTGCGGCTAACAGGTCTTCCAGGATTTCCTTATCTTCGGTGAGCAGGCTGGGATCAATCGTCACCTTGCGCACATCGTGGCGACCGGTCATTAGCACCTCAACCATGCCCGCACCCGACTCACCCTTAACCTCGGTTTTTTGCACCTCTTCCTGTAGCTTCTGCATTTTGCCCTGCATTTCCTGGGCCTGCTTCATCATGTCATCCAGCTTCATCGCTTACTCCTCACTTCACTCATGCTAATCACTGCTTTACCTCTACAGTGAAAAGGCTTTATTAATAGACTGTTTTTAACCAGGCATTTAGTCAACCGGCATCACGCTGGCTTCACACAGGGTAGCGCCAAAACGCTGTTCCAGTGCTTTGGCAACCGGGTCGTCACGCAGGGTTTGCACAGCCAGTGCCTGGCGTTCAGCCCGCTTGCGCAAACGGTAGAGATAGGGTGTTTCGACATCGACCTGGCCAATCACAATTTCAAGCTTTAGCGCTTGCTGAAAATGCTCAGTCAGGGCATCGCCAAGACGTTGTTGATAGACTGGATCATAGACCGCATCGTGGCCCTTCTCCAGGCGGAACAACAGTCGCTGGCCCTCGTTCTCCTCCAGTACGCAATTGGCCGCCACGGTGGCCAGCAAGCCCGAAATAGGCAAGGCATTACACAGTACTAGCCAGCGCTCATTATCGAGACTACTCAAGGGGTAATCGCCAACTTGCGCCATGGCGGCCTGTCGATTGTCGACGCTTGCAGAGGCAGAGGGTTTCGTCTCAGCTTGTTGCTGAACGATAGGGCTCACGTGCGGCGCAGCTGCTGGCTCAGGGACGGGCGCGACAATAACTGGCGCCGGATTCTCACTGGCATCCTGTTCACAAGGTATCTGCTCACTGGCCACCTGCCTGGCATGGCGCAGAAAAAACGGCGGCTCATTTTGCACCGCCCCTGCGGATGTTTGTGCAGGCGCGGGGCTAAGCGCTGCCGACTGCTCGGGCTTTAATTCATGCTTGGGCTCAATTTCAGCACTCGCATCGCATCCCGCAGCAGATGCTAGCTCTTGCGCCGCCTGGTCCGGCGCTTCAGGCTTTTTTACAGGTTCAGCCACCTCCTGGGCGGCGGCCGTAGCCATAGTGGGTACTGCCTGAGCAACTGACTGAACAACGTCATGAACAGGTAGCGCTTGAGCTTGAGCTGGCTCTGCTTGAATCGATGGCGCCGCCACTTGCTGCCCCGTTGCTGCCGGCGCTGGCTTCATCGCCACTTCCGGCGCGGGCTGGAAGGCCAACAAACGCAACATCACCATTTCGAAACCGCTGCGCGGATCGGCGGCCAGGGCTAAGTCCCGCTTACCGAGCAGGCAAATTTGGTAGTACAACTGCACTTCTTCGCGGCCCAGGCTGGTAGCCAGTGTGGTAATCATTTGTTGGTCACCGAGGCTATTATCCGCTGCCTCGGGCACGACCTGGGCAATGGCCACCCGATGCCACACCGAGAGCATCTCACTCAGGGCGGCACCGAAGTCTGGCGCATGTTCAGCCAGCAATGCCACCTGCGCCAAGACCTGCGAGCTATCCCGCTCGGCGAGGGCCTTGCAAATGGCGATAATCCAGCTGCGATCGATACTGCCAAGCATGGTGCTCAACTCGGTCTCGCTGAGCTTTCCGCCGCCGTGGGCAATCGCCTGGTCGGTCAAACTCAGGGCATCGCGCATACTGCCGTCGGCAGCCCGGGCCAGCGCCCAAAGTGCCGCCTCTTCACAGGGTACTTTCTCTTCACCGAGCACAAATTTCAGGTGTTCGACAATACGCTCGGGACTGAGGTTTTTCAGGTTGAACTGCAGGCAGCGCGATAGAATGGTCACTGGCAGCTTTTGCGGATCGGTCGTCGCCAGCAAAAACTTAACGTGGGCCGGCGGCTCTTCCAATGTTTTCAGCAGGGCGTTAAAACTGTGGGTTGAGAGCATGTGCACTTCATCGATCAGGTAGACCTTGAAGCGCCCGTGGCTGGGCATGTATTGCACGTTATCGAGCAGCTCGCGGGTATCTTCCACCTTGGTGCGCGAGGCCGCATCCACTTCAATCAAATCAATAAAACGACCATCGGCAATCTCGGTACAGGCACTGCATTGACCACAGGGAACCGAGCTAACGCCCTCTTCGCAATTCAAACACTTGGCAAGAATGCGGGCGATGGTGGTTTTACCCACTCCACGGGTGCCGGTGAACAAATAGGCGTGGTGCAGGCGGTCGTTGTCGAGGGCGTTAATCAGAGCCTGCAAGACATGCTCCTGCCCCGCCATTTCGGCAAAGGTACGCGGGCGCCATTTGCGGGCCAGCACCTGATAGCTCATCGTATAATTGCCTCGATAGAATAGCGCGAAGGAAAATCGAGCATTATACGGAGATAGGGGGACTCGGGTAGCTTATTCAAGCAGATCGATGCTATTGCGGCAGAAATTATCGAGTTGCTCGACTGTGAACCGAGCGGTTTGCCCAGACAACAAGCAAGGGAAAGGGAAATTGGGTGGCGACCCTTATCAGCCACACCCCAGCACACGAAGTCTCTGCTACCGTTGCTCCCTTCCGGGCCTGGCGGAGTTTACAGATGTTCATTGCGGGGGGACCGACAAGGGCCACCATAGCGGGGCGGATTATGGTGATTTCATCGAGCGAATGCAATAGTAGAATTGCCCTTGCCCACGACTTTTATTGAGAGCACCCCAGACTGGGAAACACTGCAAAGCGCCCTTGCAGATAGACCTAAAGTCAATGCCAAACAAAGCGCAATCGAGGGCACCCATTGACTGACGTTTAGAGCTGCCCGGGCAGCAGACCTTCTCAGCGATCATGCTCGGGATAACAGATTCATTCCACCGATACGCACCGATGTATCACAAGCCAGCCATAAATTAGTGTTTATGATGCGCCGACAAGATGAAACAAGATGGGTGTCCTTTATATGCGTTTATATGCGCTCACGTACTTACAGCAACAGCTGAACCCAAATACTCACACTCACTAGCGATAAAAGCGTGGAGAAGA
>MAAU01000005.1 GCA_002162825.1 Gammaproteobacteria bacterium 54_18_T64 | reverse complement strand
TCGCGATAGGTGGCGGCGTCTTCAAAGGCCAGTTCGGTACTGGCCTTGTCCATGGCCTGCTCCAGCTCTTTCATGAGTGAGGGGTTCTCGCCAGAGAGAAACATTTGCGTATGGCGCACATCGTTCCGGTATTCATCCTTGTCAATCAAGCCGACGCAGGGCGCATTGCAGCGTTTGATTTGGTACTGCAGACAGGGCCGGGAGCGATTTTTAAAAAAACTGTCCTGGCACTGGCGCACGCGAAAGGTCTTCTGCAAAAAGCTCATGCTCTCGCGCACCGCCTGCACACCGGGAAAGGGACCAAAATAGGTGCCCTTGCGGCGCTTGGCACCCCGGTGGAAGGAGAGCCGGGGGAAGTCATCGTTACTCGAAAGAAAGATATAGGGGTAGGATTTATCGTCACGCAGTAAAATATTGTAGGGCGGTTTGTATTCCTTGATCAGGTTTTGCTCGAGCAATAAGGCCTCAAGCTCGGTCTCGGTGACCGTGACCTCGACATTGGCGATGCGCTTAACCAGGGCCTGGGTTTTTGGCGCCAGGCCACTTTGACGAAAATAACTGGCGACGCGTTTGCGCAGGTTTTTCGCTTTGCCGACATAGAGGACAGCGCCGTCTGCACCCAGCATTTGATAGACACCGGGACGGGAGGTCAGGCTTTTAAGAAATACAGCAGCATCAAAAGACATAAACAGCAGCAAACATTGGGCGCGGGCAATCGCGCTTAAATAATTTCATCCGGGTCGACCAGGCCGTATTTGACCGCCGTCAGCGTTAGCTCAACATCGTTGTGGACATTGAGCTTTTCAAACACCCGGTATTTATGGGTGTTGATGGTTTTCGGGCTAACGTTGAGCACCGCGGCCACCTTGTTGGGGCGGTGGCCACTGCAGATCATTTGCGTAATCTGCAACTCGCGTTTTGTCAGGCGGGCAAAGGGCGAGGCCTCCTGCCCTGAGGCCAAACCGTTAATAACCAGTTGCTGGGCAATGGCCGCACTGACATACACTTCGCCATCGAGCACCTTGTACACGGCCTGGCGTATCTCATCGTGCTCGGCGTTCTTGGTGATATAACCCACGGCTCCGGCCTTTAAGAGCTGAGTGGGGTAAGTTTCATCATTAAAGGCGCTAATCACTATGACCTTAAGATCCGGGTTGGCGGTCAGCAAACGATCCGTCGCCTCGAGGCCGCCCATACCGGGCATGCGAATATCCATAAAGACAATATCGGGCCTCAGCTCGCGCACCATGCCCAGTGCCTGCTCGCCACTGGCACACTCACCGACGACAACGACACCGTCAATATCATCAATTAAGCCGCAAATGCCCATGCGCACGAGGTCGTGATCATCGACTACAACCACCTTGTGTAAAATTTCGTTCACTCGCTCCAACCCCTTTGCAACGCAACTAAGCTATTAATACCGATAGAATTTATTAACAGCCTATTAGCTGTGGCTCAATCACTAAAAGAATACCAAAGCGTCGTTGAATATCCACAATAATATCCTCGGCCAATTGCAGTAACTGCCCGCCACTGCATGCCCCGGTATTCACCAGTACCAGGGCGTGCTCGCGATGCACGGCACAACCCTGTCCGCTGGCACCCTTCCAGCCGGCACTATCGATTAACCAGGCCGCAGGTACTTTGACTGTGCCATCGGGCTGGGGGTAACCGGGTAATTGTGGGTACTGGGCCAATAATTCTTGCCAGCACTGTCGAGCCAGCACTGGATTTTTAAAAAAGCTGCCCGCATTAGCTTGCACTGCGGGGTCGGGCAGCTTGCTCTGGCGAATACGGCACACGGCATCGCTCACCTCCTGGGGGCTAAACTCTCTCTCTGCTTCAGCAGGTTGCGGCTTGTCGGGCGTTGATGTCACAGACAGGGCTGCCGCCAGTGCCGGATAGCTCGTATCGACATTGGGCACCGTGCTTAGAGCCAAGGTTACCGAGGTAATGACAAACTGCCGCGCCGCGTGCTGTTTAAAGACGCTGTCACGATAGCCAAAGCGACAGTCATTTTTAGTAAAACTCACTGTTTTGCCGCTAGCGATTTCAAGGGCTTGCAAACTGACAAAGCGCTCGCTGAGTTCCAGACCATAGGCGCCGATATTTTGTATTGGCGCGGCACCGACCAGGCCGGGAATTAACGACAGGTTTTCAAGGCCGTAGCTTTTTTCCGCCAGGGTGTATTGCACAAACCGGTGCCAGTTTTCGCCGGCTGCCGCCGTCCAGTGTAGGCACTGGTCATCGAGCCCGGGCGCACGCTCGACACCACGGGTCGCCATGTGTATCACTAGCCCGCTAACATCGCCGCTCAACACCACATTACTGCCACCGCCCAATACCGTAACCGGTAACTTTTTGGTGCGGGCATGGGCCAGCGCCTCAGCTAAGGCCTCATTGCTCTCGACGCGACAGTAAAACTCCGCTCGCCCCGGTAGGGCCAGTGTATTCAGGGGCTGCAGACTGAGATTAGCGCGAATTTTCAAGGCCTCAACTCGAGGCTGGCAGATTTGATAAGCGCGTCCGCAAATGGCTCAGTAGGCCCTCACCAGCCTCCTCCACCATATCGATCACTTGCTCAAAACCCTCTGTTCCCCCGGCATAGGGGTCGGGCACCTCCTCCTGTGCACCCGGAGCAAAGGCCAGGAACAAACCCAAATGACCCGTAAAAGAAGGTGGGCGCAGGGCCTGTAAATTTTCCAGGTTACGGGTATCCATTGCCAAAATATAATCAAAACGGCTGAAATCATCCGCACCGACCTGACGCGCCCGCAGCTGACTCAGGTCATAACCGCGCCGCTGACCGGCAACGATCGTGCGCGGGTCCGGCTCCTCGCCCAGGTGCCAGTCGCCGGTGCCTGCGGAGTCAACACGGATACAGCTATCCAGCCCCTGTTCGGCCAGCAACTTTTCAAACACGCCGTGGGCAGTGGGCGAACGACAAATATTACCCAGGCACACGAAGAGAACTGCTATTTCACCTGTTGCCATTTACGCCCCACTGCACCACATATCGTTAAAGAAAAGTCGCTGAAATTGCTGTCTGTAAATTCCTACCTTGATTAGGTACGAACGTCGATATTAACACGCCACCGGCCCGTAAAATTCGCTTCCACGACTGAAAAATATCATTGCAAGTCTGTCCGCACCTTGGTATCACTCTCTGTATAATGCTGATCAAATTTTACAATTTACCCAGCATGGGTGTGGCCATACTCGCTTACCTCTCGAGTTGGTAGGCAATCCGCAAACGGGATGACAACGGATTTTACAAGTATGCGATCATTAAAAAACTGGCTAGCACTTGCGACATTTCTCGCTTTAGTCGGCTGCGCAAGCTCACCAAGTGTCGCGCCACCGCCTGCGGCAAGCCCCGAGTCCGCTCTTTTCACACCAGAAACGGGCCTCACCAACCCACAGCGCTTGAGCAAGGCAATAGCCCTACTCAGCAGTGGCGACAATACCGGCCAGGCCAAGGTAGAGCTGCAAGCCTATCTCGACCTTGTGCCCAACAGCAAAATTGCCAACAGCCTGTTGGCACAAATTAACACGCCAATCGGCGACTATTTTCCCGCTGAATTTGTCGCTATCACTCTGAGCAATGGCGAATCACTATCGACCATTGCCAAACAATATCTTGGCGATACGTTGCAGTTTTACGCCCTCGCGCAATACAACAACATTGCAAACCCCGGCAAAACCACCATCGGCCAAGTCATCCATGTACCCCTCACCAGCAAAGCCAAGGCCTTTATTGATTTTAAAATTGGCAAGGGCATGGATACCTCAAGCACGAAGCAGGATCACCAGGCCGGCAGTGAATTTCAAGGCCAGAGCGGCGGCGAGTTAGGGGCCGCCACCGGCATAGAACAGATGAGGTTATTACTCACCGAGAAACACTACTGGGGTGCCATACAGGCCTATGAACAACTCGACCCCGCTAATAAACTCAATGATAGCGATACCCGAGCATTGATTGCGGCCTACCGAAAAAGCGCCATCGATAGCGCCGCTAGCAATCCGCTGCTGGCCTCTACCTACTATCAGCAGACTGGCAACTTAATTGCCAATAGTGGCGACAATTTACTGGCATTGGAAATGTTTGATCTCAGCTTGCAGTTAAACAGTAAAAATGAGATTTCCGAACGCCTCTACGCCGGTCTAAAATCGCAGCTAACAGACACCTATCACCGCGATGCCTCCCTCGCCTTTCGACGCCAGGAGCTTGAAAAAGCCATCGAGCTCTGGCAAAAACTATTGCTTATTGACCCCGAGCATGTCCACGCCATTAACTATCTGAGCCAGGCACAAAGGCTTAAGAATAAGCTCCAGCGCCTCGAGTAGGCACGAGAATAAGCGCTAGAAAAACAACAGTAATACCAGCACCAGGCGCGTAAAACCCGACACCTCTGACATTGCTGGCAATAACCTTACGAAGTGGTGACGGTGCTAAGAGGGAGCACTGGCAAAGCAATACTAAGACCTCAGGTAAACGCCACTAATTATTGATCTCACCGGCCCTATGGCCCTGTATTTTCGTCAAATTATCACGAATTAAACGGCTTCTTTGCAGTAAGCCCTGAGCGGACTCATCGGACTCATAGCGCAGCGATATCTGCAAATATTCAATCGCTTTATTCAAGTCACTGCGCACCAGACTTCGGGCATGGCGATAATAACTGTCCGCCAACTTTTCGCTGAGGCTGGCCAATTGCTCCTTGGCAACAAGGTCTTTACTCCTTATCTGCGCCGCGTGCTGATACTGGGCATCAGCCTGAAAGAGCTGATTGGCCACGAGGTAGGCCCTTATTCTGCGCACGTGGGAGCGCAGGCGCTGATCAACGTCAAGGGCGGCCCGATCGGGGCCCACGGCACCGCCGTTGGCAAGAGCCGAGCGCTTAGTCTTACTGACTTTGTCGTGCTGAGACTTATTCATCTGCAAGCTTTTTATTTTTTTCAGCTGCATTAAGGCCTTAGAGTGACTCGGGCGTGCTGCCAGGGTCTCTTCGAAGCGTTTTCTGGCACGTTTCTGACGACCCGCTGCTAGAGCAGCCAAACCCTTGCTATAGGCTACTTGTGCCTTTTTATCTAGCTCGCCTTGCAGCGTGGCGACCTGCTCGCGAGCCTGTAAATCATCGGGCCGAGCAAGCAGGATTACTCGCCAGTGATCAAGTGCCGAGGCGAGCTCACCCTTGTTTTGATCGACCAGTGCCATCGACCGCTGCTGCGCAACAAAAGACGGCGTTCTATCAACGGATAGCGATCCACAGCCTTGTAATAAGATCATCGTGAGCAGAGTACAGAGTAAAAACAAGCGGCTGTTCATTGCTGTAATAAACCTATAGAGCCCGAGACGTAGACAAAAATTTCTTGAAATTGCTCAGGGTGTGATTGTTATAGATCATCGTTCGCTGTAGCAACATTGGATCGGCATAGGCCGTATTGGCACCGCGCTTTACCGTCACACCCAGCTGGTAATTCGCCTTTGCCATATAGTCGACAACGTGGCGACTGCTGTCACCGTAGGGGTAGGCCAGAAGAGTCGGCACCTGGCCCAGGTGTTTTTTAATGGTCCGCGCCGATGCGTCTATTTCCACGGCAACACGCTGTCGATGCTCGACAAGGCTTTCCCCCTGAATATCAAAGGACAGACTCGAATGGGTTTTAGTATGGGACTCGACATCGATCACGCCACTGTCCCTCATGGTTTTAATTTGCTGCCAGGAGAGCGCGGCCGAGCCACCAATGAAGTCGGTATAGACAAATAACGTGGCCGTGAAACCGTATTTTTTCAAAATAGGGTAGGCGTAGGTATAAACCGAGCGATAGCCGTCATCAATGGTTAACACCACCGCCTTGGGAGGGATGGCAGAATCACCCTGTAATATTGCCTGCATTTTTTTTAAGGGAATGACCTGATAGCCTCCCTCCGATAAAAAACGCATTTGCCGTTCAAAGTTATCGGCCGACACCTCCAGCCTGCGCTTGGCCTCGGAGCCCTGAGTAAACTGGTGGTAGCACAAAATGGGGATTAGTCGCGCACTATTGCTATAGATTGCCGCCGGGTTGAGAGGGCTTCTCGGTATTGACACGATGTCGCCCGCTCGAAATGACGAGCGACCATTGAGCTCACTAATCTGCCAGGCGTCATAACGGTCAGACAGGTATTCCACGGCGAGTTGCTCAGCACTGTTGTCAGTATCGAGGCGCAGTAGTTTAAAGCGAGAGTCCTCGGCCAAGACACCGGCACCCAGAGCTAAATTGGCGCAGAGTAAATAAGTGCAGAGCAGGATAAACACCTTACACCACGCTGAGTGACCCGGGGTAGCCAACACCTCCTTAGGACTCGGGTCGAATTTGAATTACCGTGGCGTCATTGACCTGATCCAGCTCTTGCTCTGCAGATGCTGCGCCACCGTCGTCGGGCCCCGGTTCGGGCAACACGGCCTCGGCTGCCATGGGTGTGCCCGCGTCTTCAAGCTGAAAGTCGGCGCTGCCATCATGTTGCTCTCTGTGCATTTCAACCTGCAGCTTTTCCGCCATGGCGTTAAAGGCATTGGCAAGGGCACCAAATTCATTTTTCCAGCGCCGTGAAATACGCGCACTGTAATTGCCCTCGGCATAGTCCCTGGTCGTGCGCGTCACCAGTAAAAGGTTGCGCGCCACCAGGCGATTGAGGAAGTAGGCCGCCAAAAGCACCACCAGAGTCACCGACACACCCAGCACAAACAACACTCGCCGCGTCACGGACATAACACCCGCCAACGGGGCCTGTGATACCGACAATTTGATACTGCCGATACGTGTTTCATTAAAATGAATCGGCGAATCAAAGGTATAAACACTGCTATCGCCCTGTCCCGCTTCATAAATACCCACGTCCTCGCGAGTGATGAGCAAGGCACTGCTATCCAGGGCCACCCAGGGCTGTCCCACCAGAGATTTATCGGTACTACTACGCACCACGGAGCCGAGGTCAACAATGGTTAAAGCCGCGAAAGACTTTCTTTTATAGGCCTCGTCCGTCAAGGTCTCGAGCCCTATCCAGTCCTCCCCGAGTAAATGAATGGCGCTTTCAGACGCGATGAAGGTAGACAGGGAGACACCGGCGCTGATCGCCTGGTCGGTGAGCAACTTCCTCTGCACATTAAACACCAGGACTACACTGATGATCATCACCAAGCCCACCACGGCCCCCATGATGCCCGTCCAGCGCACCTGCATGGGCAAATAACTCTGCTCGTCCTGATGATCCTGCAGCGTGCGATGCTCCTTCGACAGAGCGTCATAGAGCAGATGGCCATTTTGAAAACGCTTGCCCACTTTTTTATTGAGCAAGCCATTAATAATACTTTGCAAGCCCTTAGGCACACCCGGCGCACACTCGCGCAGCGGCGGTGGATCCTCCTGCAGGATCTGCAGAGTCAAGGTCGCCATCGATTGCCCATCGAAGGCTTTGCGCCCGGTGAGCAATTCATAGAGGATGACACCCAGGGAAAACAAGTCGGAACGGCCATCGACCTCCTCGCCCTTGGCCTGTTCCGGTGACATATAGCGTGGTGTCCCCATAATCGTACCCACCTGGGTACGCTCGGCAATATCCGCGTCTTCCTGTTTGGCAATGCCAAAATCGGCAATTTTTATATTGTTTTTTTCGGCATCATAGAGAATATTTTCTGGCTTGATATCACGATGCACGATGCCGGCACTATGGGCGCAGTCGAGGGCGCTGGCGATTTGCATAGCGATTTCAATGATCACGCTATGGGATAATTGGTCTCTTTTGTCCAGTACATCGGCCAGGGTTTCTCCCCCCACCAGTTCCATCAGGATATAGGGTAATTCGTTAATTTTACCGACATCATAAACGGTGACAATATTTGGGTGGTTCAAGGTTCCGGCCGCGCTCGCCTCCTTGAGAAAGCGATTCAGGTATTCGGTCTCATCGATCAGACTGTCCTTGAGAATTTTGATGGCGCCGATGCGACCAATCTGGGGGTCATAGGCCTTGTACACCTCGGCCATGGCCCCGGTGCCCAGCAACTCCCGAATCTCATACCTACCCACATTACTTCCAGCCACAACCATGAGAGAGTCTCCATCTTTTCAACTCTAGGGCGACAGTTGCACCAAATTTGAAGAGAGTATTTGTTAAGTGAGCCCCTTGGGCACCATCAAAAAAAACAGTATTGGGCTCCAGCCCATATTATAAAAGCCGTGCCTTTTGTACGACCAGGCCAGACAATAATTATGCACACAAACGAGTATTTCAACCGCGGCCACAGAGTAACCCAAGGCCAGCCCCTAGTCACCACCAAGCCACGACCAAGAGCCTTCGCCCCCGCCACAACAGCCACAACACAATCGGGAGGGAGGCATCACCAAACAAGAAACGAAACTTCGAGATTAGAGCTAGCGAAAGAGGCTGAGCAAGCGACCCCACAGAGAGGCCCGTCTTGAGCTTGTCGGCAAGGCTGCCTGGCGATCGGCGCCGCGACTCGCGCCGCCATCAATCACAGCCACCGTTATATTATCGCGGCCTCCACCCTCTAACGCCGCCGCAATCAATTCGGCGACACGTCGATCGGCCCCAGCGGCCGAGGCCATAATTGCAGAGATTGCCTGCGAACTGACAGAATCATTGAGCCCATCACTGCATAAAATCAAGCTCTCGTCATCGGCTAAAGTCCCCGCCAAACTCGACACCTCTACCGGCGCCTTCGACACCATGCCGATGCAACGGGTAATAATATGGCGACTGGGGTGACTCGCGCCCTCTTCGCGGCTTATTTCACCACGGCTGACCATCTCCTCGACGACGGAGTGATCGCGAGTCAACAAACGTAGGGCGCCATTCCATAAATAGGCGCGGCTATCGCCGACCCAGGCAATCTGAAAGTCGCAGCCCTGTAAAGCGAGAGCCACAACGGTAGAGGCCATATTGACACCACCCTTATTATTGGCAATGGCCTCGCAAACCGCCAGGTGGGCCTCTTCAACTGCGGCCACTAAATCACTTCCACCACGATAGCTCGCCGCGATGGTACGGCGTGTCAACTCACTGGCAACCTCGCCACAATCGTGTCCACCGACACCGTCGGCCACCAGCCATAAGCCGATCTCCGGTGCCGCTTCAAAACTATCCTCGTTGAGCTTTCGTACCTTGCCACAATGACTGTCTACCGCAAATTTGGGCATACCCTACTCCATGGAAATTTGCAAAGAACTTGCATACCAGCGCGCTATGCAAGGACAAGCCAATACTCAAACAGCCCTGCGGAACATAAACTACCACAACACACCAACCTCAGACGAATCCAAACTTTGTTTTACCCCTACTCCCGGCGCGCCCCGTGACCCTCTTCCGCTGCTCCTCCCGCCAGCAAACAAAAACCAACCTCAGCAAGTCGGCGACGGGAAGCGCACAGACCTAGCTGCCCTAACTGGCTAATCAATGCTTGGGTCCCATGGCGCGCAACGAAGAAATTAACAGCGTGCATATTGGCACCACCAAAGAGGGTGCTTTCAGCTACCACCTGCAGTAGATCAACTAGCTAAACGCAATAGGGACAATATCTGAATAGATAGGCAGAGCCCCACCTACCTTACCCGGTAGTGTTATTACGCATTGGCGACAACACTATCGTCTCGGATAAGCGGTATAGCGTTCAGCGAGCGCTGACATAGGCCCACTTACTGCAATAAAAAAACCGACCAAGCTGCTTAAAAAATATCCCACTAAGTCCCGCAAAAGGTCGCCACCACCTCTTCATCGGCTGTTGGCGCCATGGCAAAGGCCTGGTTTTCTTCACTGTAGGTAAAGGGCTTGGCCAGCACATCGACCAGGCGGTGAAAGCGAGTGAAGTCCTGCTTGCTAGTCGCCTCTTCGATAGCCGCCTCAATTTGATGATTGCGGGGAATAAAGGCCGGGTTTTTGCCAACCATTGTGGCGTGAGCCGTAGCGGTATCGATATTCTCTTGAGCCAATAGTTGTTGCCAACTTTTCAGCCAGGCCTCGAAGGCTGGCGGCAGGGTAAAAATAGTGGCCGCCAGCGTGGCTTCCTGATCCGACGCCAGTCGATCGCCGAGGGCGCGAAAGGTCAGGGTATAGTCGCAAGCCTGCTCGGCCATTAATTCTAAGAGCTCAGAAAACAACTGATTCACCTCGACACTCGCGGTGGCAAAACCGAGCTTTGCAGCCATTAAACCTTGGTAGGTTTCGCCAAACACCTTGGCGTAAGCCCCTAGAGCGGCCTGGGCTTTATTGATCGCCTCGGCTTCGACATCATCCATCAAGGGCAATAGAGCCTGGGCCAGCCAACTGAGATTCCAGTGGCCGATATCCGGCTGACTGGCATAGGCGTAGCGGCCGTGGCTGTCGATCGAGCTAAACACTTTTTGCGGATTGTATTTGTCCATAAAGGCACAGGGGCCGTAGTCCACCGTCTCACCGCACACCAACATATTGTCGGTGTTCATCACCCCGTGAATAAAACCGACGGCCATCCACTGGGCAATCAAGCGGGCCTGGGCCTCGACCACACAGGTCAATAGCGCGCTGTAGGGCTCACTACTCTCACCAGCCTCGGGGTAGTGGCGCTCAATAACATAGTCGGCCAGGGCTTGTACCGAAGCGATATCTTGTTGTGCGGAGAAAAACTGGAAGGTACCAATGCGAATATGGCTACTGGCAACACGGGTTAAAATCGCCCCCGGTAAGAAGCTCTCCCTG
>MAAU01000012.1 GCA_002162825.1 Gammaproteobacteria bacterium 54_18_T64 | reverse complement strand
CTGCACTATCGACGTACCCCGAGCATGGCCAACTGTAAACGACTGTTTGAAAGTACATAGCGTCAAAGTACTGAGCCTTACCAATTAAAAACCCTTTCTTCTAGACAGCTGAGGCGCTATCAGTTCGTCCAATCATCATATATACACGCTTTCTCAGGCCTTATAGCAGCTGATTTCATCGCGTTTAGCAGCCACACCTCAATCAATATACAAATAACGACGCTACGACCATGTTTGGCTCCAGAGCATATTTCTTGGCGCTAGTATTGAAGATGGATGTCCTTTAAAACTTGCCGTGCGGCGCTTAGTACAAACAAGTTGCGATGGAATACGTGCTGCAATGTCATTCTTGCGAACAACAGGTCGTTTGATGATAGATGAGTCGAGCAGTCTTGTAGGCATAGATCCCCCTTGAGGGAAAAGCTCAGAGGCGACGACGGGATCGTGCCGACCAGAATTGGCCGAATGTCAACGAGTAGGTCCGCTAAGGTGGAATACCGCAGGAGAGATATCCTGCTGGCTGGAAGTGGTGCGCCACAATAACACAAAGCCCCAGCTAACAGATATGACTACCGCTTGTTTACAGCGCCAGCCCTTAACCAAACCAAGTTAGGTCAAACGAGGCGCCAAACATCAGAATTAAAGGGGGGCGCTACCCTTTATGTCTAATGAAAATATGGCATGGAAAGACTTGACCCCATTTTCCCTTCTAAGCTTTGGGGCGGACTGCGCAGCAGGCCGTCCCAGCGGCCGTAGGTTGCGACAACAGCGCCTTGTTAGGGCCTTATTATTCCTGACTGTCATGAAGTAGGGGCTTTTTATCCAGACGGGTAGCCATTTCTCTAAGTGTTATCGCCGAGCAGTCACGAAATTTAGTCATTGAGCAGTATGACTCCGCCTTCTTTTGGTATGAGGCACGCTTCAAATCTGCACCTGTGTCCTTGGCTAAATTGGCTAATCTTGCATAGGTAAGGGCAGAGTCAATTGCATATGTTCTTTCATCAAAAAGCAGATTCCATTCTCCTTTCCTAGTGTCGAGATATGCTTGATACATCTTAAGTGCTTCCTCGTAGCCTTCTGGGGTGCTTTCTCGCCTGGCAAGGTCAAGTTTGATTGACTGCTGAACAAAAATATGAGTGTCTACGGCGAATTGTCGCGCATCACATATCTTGAATCCGATGTATATGCCGCCTATTAACGAAAAAACACTTAATATTCCAGTAATTAAATACCTGGGAGATATATTCATTGCCCTAACGCCTCAAGAAGGGGCGCCGTTTACGGCGTCCCACTTACTTGACTTGTTAGGCCATTGCAGGGCACCCTGGAAAGATTAACACCCAACTGCATTAGCTGCTCTTCTGTAGCGCTATCATAATTTTCGATACCTTTTATTGGAACGGCCGTACTATCCTTTAAAACTGCACTCGTTTTAGTGGGACACGCTGACCAAGAAACTGAGTTAACAAAAGTGTATGTAATGTCTTTCTCTGGTGTGAAAATATGCTTAGTAGTACATTCATAGCCATTAATATGATTTATTAAACCAAATGCGAGAAACATCGGTGTTCCTGATTTAACCTTTACGATTGCTGGATTACCATACTTTGACTTCCTAGATATTTTTAGATCACCTACATACCCAAACTTAGACTCCCCTTCTTCTTGAGATTCACACATATCATAAATAATCGCCGTATGAGGATGTGGCTCTAGACCAAAACCATCTGTCTTTTTTGCTGTCTCTAGCTGTAGATAGGCAACATCTCCTTCGGCTGGCCACTGATAATCGGTTTTAGCGCCACTGAAAGAAGCCATATTTCCAGTGCTTGCACAGCCAACCAACCCGATTTGAATTAAAACAATTATAAATAATTTCATTTTCTCTCCATTTTTCGGGCAGGCCTAACGCCTCAAGAAGGGGCGCCGGTTACGGCGTCCCGCTTGCTTGATTTGTTATGCTCTTTTAGTGCGCTAAACCCCATAACTATAAAAATCAACAATGACATTAAAGCCTGAAAAATCAGATTTCCTTGACGCGCCGTTATACTTTGATTCAGCCAAAATTTATCTTTAGGCGTAAGCAGTTCTATGAAACTTTCATGTTTATCATAGTCTTCGCAGTTTTTAACCAATTTTGCCACCTCTTCTCTAGCTTTAAAATTTTTATCCAGGGCGTGATGGTTACTAACTGCAAAACCGATGAAGACTATTATTAAAAATGCATGAGTACGAAGCTTAATAGCATCTACTGAGCCGATAAATGCTACAGCGCCTAAGCAGCCAGTCAAAAGAAATCCCCATATCGTTTGTGAGGTGCTCTTAAGCTGTAGCAATAACGAGATGTAATCAGAAATATCCATTTATATTACTCTTCTTGAGCATAACGCTTTTGTATGGGGCCGACATGAAAACGCGAAGCGTTGGAATGGCGGTCCCACATGACAAACTTGTTAGGCTTTTGACGTTTCATTTTTTACTATTTCAGACAATTTGATTTTTAGTGTAGCTATTTCTTTTACGATCATTTTAGCGGTCATTGTGCCCCCAACAATAAATTCCTTCTTCTCTTCTTCAGTTGGGTCTACTTTTAGAATAAATTCGGATAGTATACGAGTAAATTCGCTATCTAATTTTTCAATTCCTTCGTAAACCCGCTCTAAACTAGGCGCATAAAATGATATGTGCATTTTCAGCGTACTTCTATCACTTTTAGGAACCTGGCTTGGGTCAAATTTTCTTCCATAAGCTAAGTCACCCAGCATTAGGAAATTGGTAAAATTTGTTTGATGCTCTAATTTAGAAAGCTCTTCATAAATAGTTTGATATTTATTCAATCTTAGAGCTTCTTTATCTCTTTGGGACTGTACTTGTGCGATTTTTACTTTTTCTTCTAACTCTAAATCAGCCGGTTTTTGAAGCTTTATATACCACAAATAAAATCCAACTCCAGCTAAAAGTAAACCTATTATTGCACCAGTCTGTGTAACTGGTCCTAGAAATTCAAGTTCGTCTTTATGCGCTAACAAGTTATCTTTATATTCATAAACTTTAGATACAAAAAGATAAATCGACGCTATCGCTAATGTTACGCCTGAAAGAGCAACAAACTTATATAAGTTATCAGTTGGTAATTTGTTCATTACTCCTCCTTGAAGCCTAATATTTGTATATCGCGCATGCGCGCTTTGTCGAATTCAATATCCGCCGCTTGCCCGCAAGCCTTTGATTTAAAGCACTATTTATAAGCATACATAACTCCCTGCCGCGCTAAACGCGCATGCGCCATATTCCCTTACCTTTTGCGCAGTATCCTCCCCTCGTAAAACCATAAGCCATTGATTATTATATTCTTTCCAAAAACAGCGGAATGATATCGCGCAAGCTCAGGAATGATAACACGCAAAATTGCTGGCACAAGACCAATACACTGTCTATAAACACAGCGCGCACGTTAATATCAGGCAGGCCTATTTCTTTGCTTTATCAAATACGCCATACCATAAACAGGGAGCCGCTGAGACAAAGTATTTAAGGTGCTTGGTCGTGGAAAAACAGGATAGAAAACCCCGCCCGCCACAAAGAGACTACCGACTCAAGCCCGCCCTATCGCCCTGGCCACTTCTCGCTGAAAATGAATCAGGGCCGGCTCGTTGCGGCCAAAGGTACAGTGACTATTGGCACCACTACTGAGACCAGCTTGTATGCCCTCGACACCGGGAATATCTTCCTCCAGTACGGTGCGTACCGCCAGATCCATGTTGCGCTCCCAGTGGTCTTTCGCCGACTGGGTCTCGGCGGGCTCGGGTATGTAGTAGTCCATCTGCACGATGCATTCATCGGGCTTGCCGGGAATGGGATAGGAGCGCCACAGCTCGACATGGTCGCGCTGCATTACCAGGCCGGCGTTGGGGAAGAGTAAATACACCAGGGCCGAATCGGGCACGATGTCCCAGCTCTCGCGAGGTTGATCGCGTTGCTTTTGAATGGATTTGCGAATTACCGCTTCGCGCAGATTTTGCCCATAGGTGTCGAGTAGGCAAAGGTTGTGATACAGCAGCGGGCCAACAGTAGTCGGGTGAAGGGGTGCAAAGTGGTAGGGCTCGAGGAAGGTGTCGAGCATCATCTTCCAGTTCATTTTGCAGTGCATGCGCTGCTGGCTGTAGGGGTGGTAGTCGGTAAACTCGAAGGCCTGTAAATCCTCTACAAAACCACTATCCAGGCCGCCCAACTGGGCGTCGATATCAAAATCCTTACCCGTTGTCGGGCACAGCCAAATCATGCCGTACTTTTCTACTACCGGCAGTTTCACTAGGCCGTGCTCGGCCTTGTCGACACCGGGGAAACTCACCTGGTCGGGAATCGCGCGCAGCTTACCCGTAAAGTCATAGGTCCAGGCATGGTAGGGACAGGTGAAGCCCGCCTGGGCGCGACCACAGCCGTTGGCCAGCTTGGCGCCGCGGTGGCGACAGGTGTTGAAGAAGGCATTGATGCCGCCGTCTCTATCGCGCACCACCAGCAGCGGCGCGCCAATGTCATCATTGGTGATAAAGTCGCCGGCATTGGGCAGGTCACAGGTAAATGCCACTAGCAGGGGGTAGTCCTTAAACAGGATGGCCTCTTCCTGAGCCAGCCAATCCTTGCAGGTATAAGAGTCAACGGGGCTTAAGTAAACATCGTCGACTCGGGTCGTGTCTTTGTTATCGAGCAGCGTAAAGGCCCGCTCAACCATCTCGATTCGTGTCGCTTTTTTCATCGGACTTTTCTCATTCAGGCTTCCCCTTTAGATTATCGTTATAGGGCCAATGCTGTGCCACTAGCATAGGTTTATCGATTATCTAAGTGGATCTTGGCAAAAGCAATTGATGGCAGTCAATTGCTTTTGAAGTAGCGTGAATGAGCTTAAAGAACCACAGCTCAAGTGTGTGGCTAGTGCTCGCGGGTTGAAAAGAACTCGATTTCTGGATAGCGCTCGGCGGCCAGACTCAGGTTGACCCGCGTCGGGGCCAGGTAGGTGAGGTGGCCCCCGCCATCGATGGCCAGGTTGTCGGCGGCCTTGCGTATAAAGGCCTCGAGGGCTTTTTCATCCTCGCTATCGACCCAGCGGGCGGTATAGACATTGACCGGCTCGTAAATGGCCTCGACGCCGTATTCATCTTTAAGGCGATAGGCGACCACTTCGTATTGCAGTTGGCCCACCGCGCCGACAACAATATTGTTGTTCTGTTTGGGGTAGAAAACCTGGGTCGACCCCTCTTCGGAAAGTTGCTTCAAACCCTTATGTAACTGCTTCATTCTTAAAGGATCTTTCAGCCTTATCGAGCGGAACAGCTCCGGGGCAAAGTGGGGAATGCCGGTAAATTTCAGCACCTCGCCCTCGGTGAAGGTATCGCCAATTTGTATGGTGCCATGGTTGTGCAGGCCGATAATATCGCCGGCAATGGCCTCGGAGACACTGCTGCGCTCACCGGCCAAAAAACTCACGGCATCGGCAATTTTGACATCCTTCTTAATGCGTACATGGCGCATCTTCATGCCCTGGCGGTACTTGCCCGAACAGATGCGCATGAAGGCGATGCGGTCCCGGTGGCGGGGGTCCATATTGGCCTGAATCTTAAAAATAAAGCCTGTTAGGGGCTCTTCAACGGGTTCGACGTGGCGATCAATGGTGTCGCGACCGATGGGTGCGGGGGCCCATTGCACAAAGTGATTGAGCATCTCGCGCACACCAAAGTTACCCAGGGCGGTGCCAAAAAACACCGGGGTCATGCTGCCATTGAGGTAGGAGTCGAGGTCGAAGACATTGGCCGCTCCGCGCACCAGCTCAATTTCATCACGGATATTGTCGTACTCAAATCCGAGTAGTTCGCGCGCCGCATCGGAGTCGAGCCCGTCGATCACTACATCGTCGGGCACGTGGCTGCCCTGCCCCTGTTGATAGACGTGGATTTTGTCCCGATAGAGGTCGTAAACGCCCTTAAAGGCCTTGCCCATGCCCAGTGGCCAGTTGATCGGCGCGGCATCAATTTTTAGTACAGTTTCGACCTCATCGAGGACATCGATGGGCTCGCGCACCTCCCTGTCCATTTTATTGATAAAGGTCAAAATGGGGGTATCGCGCAGGCGGCAGACATCCATCAATTTAATGGTGCGGTCTTCAACACCCTTGGCGCCATCGATCATCATCAATACCGAATCGACCGCCGTTAAGGTACGGTAGGTATCCTCCGAAAAGTCACCGTGGCCGGGGGTATCGAGCAAGTTCACCGTGCAGCCCTTGTAGGGAAATTGCATCACCGAGGAGGTCACAGAAATGCCCCTCTCCTTCTCCATCGCCATCCAGTCGGAGGTGGCGTGGCGGTCACTCTTTTTGCCCTTCACCGTACCGGCAACCTGAATGGCATTGCCAAACAAGAGCATTTTTTCGGTCATGGTGGTCTTACCCGCATCGGGGTGAGAGATGATCGCGAAGGTGCGTCGCTTCTTCACTTCATTGACAAAGCTGGCGTCAGCCATAGGTGTTTTCCCACGTGGAATAAGGCCGGTGATGAATCATGGCGCCAAAAATAACAAGGCCTTGCGCCGTGGCGACAATTCATAGTCTGGCAAAATGGCCGCGATTATACAGCCCGTGCATAAGCACGAACAGGCTCTTTGGGCGTCTGACTCTAGGAAGGGCAAAGATAGGCGACAAAGACAGGTAAAAAACCATTGCCGGGGCAAAGGTAGGCGATATATCAAGTGGCGGTAACGCACAGGGGGCGCTACGTCACGACCCCAGAAATCACTTAGCTGGGGGGCAAAACATGGTCATTACAAAAGGCTTCGCGCCTAGCACACTCGCCTGTAGACAAAACCTCTACCCAGCAACAGCCCCAATACGACAAGGAAGATGGCAGGTGGCACCGGCACTGGCGATATTTTGTCGATGCGAACGGAATAAGACTCGCTATTATCCGCAAAAATACCGTCGTTGCTGGCCATAAAGAGATAGAGAGGCGCGCTAAAATCGGGGACGATGAGCTCAAGTAAACTGCCAATAAAAAAAGCAGGATTACCATGGCTAAGATCCAGTGCGGCTATCGATGCCGCATCTGTGCTCCATAAACCAATCAAACCGTAGACATGCAGGCCTCGATAAAGGCCGCCATCGTAGCCAGGGCTGGTACATTCTTCTCCCAGATCAACCACACAACCGCTGGCACTGATCTGCAGTTTATCGCCGGAGGAAAAGCCATAGGCCATATCGTCAACCTCAAAGGCCCTTGCCGGATTACCGCGCAACAGCGCATCGTATTCAAGATCACTGCCCCCCTTGTAGGCATGACCCCAGTCTGAGGCGTACAAGCTATTGCGACCATCGACCTCATCGTTACCGATAAGCAGGGCGCATGCCGACTGGCTGAAACCCGCCACGCAGGTGAGCACTAACGATAGGAATAACTTCATGTATTCGTCCAAATTGGGAGAGTTGCCATCGGCCGGGGATATTATCGTTCTGTGACTCTGTTCCCATGCAAATTTGATGAGCAGTCCTTTTTGCTGACAAGTGGCGAGGGCTAGCCAATTTGTGGCCTATTAATTGCCAATCCCAATAACGTCCCCCAGTAAAGGGGGCTCATCGCTTTATTGGCCCCAAGATTTGTTATAGCGGATAATAAGCAAGCGCAAAACATCGCCGCACGAGGCCTTCTGCTGTAAAATCGCCCGCCTTTTCTCCTGCTCGCCGCCAAGGTCTTATGCAAATATATCTCGCCCCCATGGAGGGCGTCATCGATAACCATATGCGCTATCTGCTCGATCAACTGGGCGGCATCGATCTCTGTGTCACCGAGTTTATTCGCGTCAGTAAGACCGTACTGCCTAACCATATTTTCTTAAGCGCTTGCCCAGAACTGACACCCCAGGCTCAGCGCATTGACACAGAGGATTCCATGTATGGCGCCCGTTCAACCACACGCGTGCAATTATTGGGCAGCGACCCCGAGCTGCTTGCCTTAAATGCACAAAAAGCAGTGCAGCTGGGTGCCCGGGCCATCGATTTTAACTTTGGCTGCCCGGCCAAAACCGTCAATCGCAGCTACGGTGGTGCGCGCCTACTCGATGAGACAGCGCTGCTGCATGACATCGTGCAGGCCACTCGCCAGCTAGTGCCAGCGTCAACGCTGGTGACCGCCAAAATTCGCCTCGGCTATGAAGACAGGGGCAGCTATCTACGCAATGCCATCGCCCTTGCCCAGGCCGGCGCCGATGAGTTGGTCGTTCATGCTCGCTCGAAAGCCGACGGCTACCAGCCCCCCGCCTACTGGGGCTATATCAAAGAGATAAAGCAGAACATCGACATCCCCGTGATCGCCAATGGCGAAATATGGACGGTGGAAGATTACATCGACTGTCGTGAGCAGTCGGGGTGTGACAGCGTCATGCTCGGACGCGGCATACTGGCGCGCCCCGACCTGGGCCTCGCCATCAAGGCCTACGTACAGGGCAAAGAGTATCAATTTTTAACCTGGCCCAAAATAGCCGAATTAGCGCTAAGGTTATTGCGCCTGACACAGGTCTTTTACCCCGCCAAACACATGGGTAACCGTATCAAGCAGTGGCTCTTTTACTTACAACGCACCTACCCTCAGGCCACGACCCTGTTTGAAGCTATCAAGCGCTCAAGAGATTTTGATTTTATTGAGCAGGCGCTGATTGCTGAAACCATATCCCAGTAAGCCGCTTGTCGCAAAATATGCCCTCGTAGCAAGCAATATTTGAAGAGCGTAATATAACTGATATGATTGCCAGGCATTACCGCAGGTAATATCATGGTCTTGACAGGCTTCACCTGCCCTCTGAGACAGTGGCACAAGTAAATTGGCGAAGACAAACAAAAAAATGTGCTTTAGAACTAGCGAAGCTAATCTTTTAGCAGCAGAACAATAATAAAAAACTCGGTATTTTATAATAATTAGCCGGAATTACCCCGGTACACACCAGCAAGGACGATCAAAAATGTGCACCTTCAAGGCATTCTGTACGCCCCGTGCGCGGGCACAAGAGGAAGATTTCATCGCTGATTTCCGCCTTAATTTCGAGATGTATTTTGGTGCATTGACCTTATTGGTATTATCGCCCTATGTGATTATTCATTTATGGCAAAAGCACTTTACGATGGCCGCAGCCACTATTTTTATCGTCTTGCTATCTTCCTGTAACTCGCTTTCCATTTATCGCCGCGGGATACAAACCCTACCCTTAACTTATTTTTTCTTACTGCTTTTAAGCACCCTGGTGGCGGGACTATTCACACAGGGTCCGAACGTCATCTTCTGGTGCTACCCTTTCGCTTTTATAATTCTCTCTATTGTCGACCATCGACAGGCTAGAATGATGCTGGGCTTCAGCCTTTTAGTCTTCATACCCGCCGCCTTCTATGCCCTCGAAACGAGTATTGCGGCTAGTTTCCTTGCATCCTACCTGTTGGTCTGCCTGTTTGGCGATATTGTCGTGAACTTAGTTGACCAATCTCAAAAACAACAGGCTCACCTCGCCACCACAGATCCATTAACCGGAGCCTACAATCGACGCACCTTTTTGCCCCGCCTTGATGAAGCTGCTGAAAGCTGTCGCCGAGGAATCGGTACAGCAAGCCTGATAGCCATTGATATTGATTATTTTAAAAAAATTAACGATAGCCTCGGCCACCTCACTGGCGATGAGGCGCTCAAAGGTCTGGTACATACTCTCTTAGGCCGCAAACGAAAACTCGATACGATTTTCAGAACCGGCGGCGAAGAGTTCTTTGTGCTTGCCCATAACATTGAGCCAGGGGAGTCTCTCGCCTTTGCCGACGGCCTGCGGATGACGGTCCAGGAGGCGGATATTTTACCCGGACAAAGGATCACCATTAGTATTGGTGTCGCCAGCTACCGGGAGGGGCAGAGCGTCGACGCCTGGATTCACCAGGCCGATACCAACCTCTACGAGGCGAAGCGCAGAGGCCGCAACCGCGTTTGGCCGCCCTATGTGAAAGAGCCATCGGAGCCACCGGCTAAATTAGTGCAATCTGTTACAGGCTAATTTGCATCAAGCTTGGCCATAAAAATAATGGCCCAGACGCGGCCCTGTGCTTCTATTCAGCAAGCCACCAGGTAATACCCCAAAAATGTCCTTTGTTAAAAGCTATAAAAAGGCTCGGTATGACGGGCTTCTTGCTCTAAGACAAATGTAGGAAGACACTTATGCACGGCTGTACTTATTTGACAGTGGCGACATAGACCGAATTACAGGACTCGCCCCCCGTATAGGGGTTGGGGAAGTTGACAACATGGGCCTCGCAATCGACAAACACACGATTTAGCAGTTCACCAAATTGCGCATCGGGTAATTCATTCGACCACAACGCAAAAACCCCACCAGTACATATTTTATCGGCAACGCTACGCAGTGAAGTCTCGGTATAAAAGCTTTGATTGGCGTCATTGAGCCAGTGGCTGGGCGAGTGGTCAATATCGAGTAGCACGGCGTGTACCTTCCCCTCTGGCTCACTGCTATCAAAACCGGCCTCGCTACTGGTCGCCAACTTGAAGAAGTCGCCCTCAACCAGCGTACTGCGCGGGTCGCTAGCCAAAATATCGCCAACCGGCAACAGGCCCTTTTGATGCCAGCTAATGACTGCAGGCATGATATCGATCACCCGCATCGATTTAAGGGCTGGGTCTTTCAAGGCTTCGACAGCGGTATAACCGAGACCGAGACCACCGACCACTATTTCGTGATCCTCACAATGACCGTTGCCTTTAAGCGCAGCCAGAGCCAGACTCGCCAGCTGTTCTTCGGCCTCCACAAATAGACTGGACATTAAAAACTCGTCCCCCAGTTTCACCTCATAAACCAGCTCATTATTGAGGCGCGGTTCACTCCTACGCCGTAGGCTGATATCGCCCAGCGGGCTAGCTTGGCAGTCGAGTTCTTCAAAGACAAAGGCCATAGTCTGTTCTCTTAGTTTTCGCGCAGCCTACAGTAAGTCTGTGGGTTTGCCTTGCCTTTTATTACGCTGAATGATCAAACACAGTTGTTGCACTTATATCTTATGCTGCCGATACCGCCAACCGATAACGCATCTCAAGGTACTCGTACCCGCAACCAAGCAAACCTGCCCAGCCCAGCCCAGCACAGCCTCTAGCCCTCTAGCACTGAAATTTGCTGGATAGCGATTCACTCGGTGAGCACTTAAAAAGTGCTCACTCAACAAAGACTGTCAAGCGGCACGTAAAAAGCTCCAGCTCATTGTCGACGCTCTGTTTGCTGAGATTGCGAAGGCAGGCTGCGCTTTGTCTGCCCTAGACTCAGGAATTGAACCGCGGGCAAGATCAGGCTTTTTTGACAAACTCAGACTTCAATTTCATCGCACCAATACCGTCGATTTTACAATCGATATCGTGATCACCTTCGACCAGGCGAATATTCTTCACCTTGGTGCCGACCTTAACCACAGAGGATGAGCCCTTCACTTTCAGGTCCTTAATCACCACCACGCTGTCACCGTCCTGCAATAGATTACCGTTGCTGTCCTTGATGTGCAGGGCATCGTCATCAACTTCCTCGGCCGCCACCTGGGGCCACTCGTGGGCACACTCGGGGCAGACATACATGTCTCGGTCTTCATAGGTGTAGCTTGATTGACATTCGGGACAGCTGGGGTGATCGCTCATATTCGGGGCCTATTACGGAGGAGTATTGGTATATGGCTACTGCTGTGGGGCAAAACGCGGTCTTGCTGAGAAGCCTGCTTTGTTTTCTATTAACAGATAACGCAATACGGTAATACTAGCAAAACACACGACCCAGGCTTGAGTTTTTCGCCCAAATCGGCCGACACCATAGTATTGCGCGGCAGCCTGACTGAGGCCTTCAAACAAACTTCCATCCCGGCCTACCCGGCGCAATTGTTTTACTAAGGGTGCTAAGATCCGCCCTCCTGTGTGCGTCAATAACACTAACAACAAGAGGTAACTATGAAACTCATTAATTCTTTTGGCCCCAACCCCCGCATGGTTCGCATGTTTCTGGTAGAAAGGGGCATCGAGCTAGCGACAGAGGAGCTTGATTTATTGGCCGGAGAAAACCGCCAAGCCGCCTACACTGCGCGCAATCCCGGCGGCCAAATGCCGGCCCTGGAACTGGATGACGGTTCAGTATTGGCAGAGACCACCTGCATCTGTGAATACCTGGATGAAAAACACCCCGGTCAATCTCTGCTGGGCGAGAGCCTCGAGGAGCGCGCCAGCAATCGTATGTGGACGCGCCGCGTGGAGCTCAACATTACCGAAAACATCTACAATGCCTTTCGCTACTCCGAGGGACTCGAGCTCTTCAAGGACCGCTTGCACTGCATTCCCGAGGCCGCCGACGGTCTGAAAGCCAAGTCTCGAGGACAGCTTGAGTGGCTCGATGGCTTGATGGCGGACCGTGAATACGTGGGTGGCGACAACCTCGGCCTCGCCGATTTAGTCCTGTATTGCTGCCTCGATTTCGCTGCCGGCATTGGCCAGGCCCTGAATCCTGAGCTGAAAAATATCGGCGCCTGGTTTCAGCGTATGGAGCAACGCCCGAGTGCCCAGGGAAGCCTACACCCCAGCAGCGCCGCCGTTGGTATGAAGGGCTAAGGTATGAAAGGCTAAGGAAAGCCTGGTCGGGCCGGTTAACTATTGCAACCAGCCCGACCACTTCAACTTACTGCCTGGAACTTAGTCTCTACTGAAAATCCGGCTCTAACAGCAAAAACTCCGCCCTACCCTCACTTCAGTTCCTGCACCACATGCATCCCCTCTACCGCCAGCGGTGCGCCAGCATAGGCAAAGGCCGTTAGCATTAACTCTTCCAATTCTGCTTTCGTCACACCGTGACGTATCGCCGCCGGCACGTGGATATGCAGTTCTTCCGTGCGACCCAGTGCCGTCAATACAGAAACAACCAGGAGACTGCGATCGCGCCGCGATAGCTGTGAGCGGGCCCACACCTCGCCAAAGGCGAAATCGATGCCATAGGCGCCCAGAGGCCCGAGCTTACCGGCCAGTGCGGCAAGCACCTTATCGGGATCGGTGGCCGGATTGCCAGAGAGTTTCGCCATCACCGCAGCACCACGCTCGCGACGTTGGGCATCAGAGAATTTCTCAGCGGCTGGCAGCTTGCCGTTTTCCGGCCCATGGCCCAGTGAGGTGAGTATGCGATTGGTTTCGGCCATGGCATCGAGGGCCCGGGGGAAACCCGCGTAGGCCGCAATGTGAGTCATGATTTCGCGGATTTCTGTGGCACTGAGCCCGTGATTCAAGCCCCCCGGTACGTAATAACTCAATTGATTGGTTTGGTGCAGAGTCGCGAGCATGGTCAAGACAATAAGATTGCGATCGCGCTTACTCAGACCGGGGCGGCTCCAAATATCACCGAGCACAAAATCTAAAGCGAAAGAACCCAGGGCACCGTTCTCAGCCTCAAACTTAGCCGCCACTGCGCTGGCATCTGCTTGACCGAGGAGAGAACCGAACACCGCAATACCGCGGGCACGACGTTGTTCATAATCTGTCTCACCGGCGCTGGCCATAGAAAACATTGTTGAAATACTAGCTGTTATAAAAAATATCAAACTAACGCTTATTTTTTTCATTATTTATTCTGCCATTTTATTTTTAATAAAAAGTTGAAAAGCCTTTTCTGGCTTTAGCGGCTAACTCGCAACTTCGCCGTTTGCCGAGATAGTGCCACCAGGTTATCGGCGCTATCCCAAATCATACCGTCTTCATTGACCACGCCTTCGGTAATAAAGCTGGTCTTAAATTGGCAGCGCAGTGGTCCCGCACAAGGGCGACGATGAATTTGCACCGACATTTCAATGGTCGGCACCCTGCCCTTAGCACCGTAAATAGCAAAGGCAGGTGGCGGCAAGGCATCGCAGAACATCAGTACAGCAAAGAGGTCAATGGCGCCACCGTCCTTAAAATCCTGCCAACCAAGCCAGGTCGAATCGCCATCGGGGCCATTGACCAGGGCATTAATATTGTTGGGAACCAGACGCTGAATTAAACGATCGCGAAGTTTTAAGTTCGGTGCATGGGGCATATCGACACAGCGATCAAAGCCCTTCATATCGGGAATTGTCTCCTTCACCTGGGTCTCACCAGACAAGCGCTCGATATCCTGAAATACGCCGATGATTTGTATTTTCACCTCGCCATTTTGAATCAATTTAACCATGCCGTTGGAGGTCGATTTACCCACTCGCAGTAATTCCACCTCACAACGCACCGGTCCAGGCTCAGTGCGCGCCAGATAATATGCGCTGACGTTGAGAGGGTCACAATGGGGCAGTGCCTCACTCAAAACCCTGGCGCCCAATGCCAGAGTGTACCCTCCGTTGGGCACTTGGCCTATGCACCAATCGGCAGAGAAGTCGCCTTCCCACACCTGCTCATCAATTTTCCTCAGGGCCGTACTGCGGGCAAATTCACTGCCCAGGCTTTGTTTAGTCTCGCTCAAGTTTGCGCCTCATCATTTCTAAAAAATTAAAATTTGTACTTTATTGTTGCGCCTATCAAACAGCGCCTATCAGTCACACACCAGGCCACCATCGACATTCCATGATTGACCGGTAATGTTTCGCGCCTCCTTAGAGGCGAGAAATACCGCCAGGTCGGCGATGTCTGCCGGCTCGTTGGAGCGTTTGATGGGAATGGTGCCATCAAACATAGCGATAATTTCGGCTTCGGATTTGTCCAGAGTTTTCATCTTGCCCTTGACCACCTCGTAGTAAAGCTCGGTGCGGGTGACCCCCGGGCAAATGGCATTGACGTTGATATTGTCTACAGCCAGTGTCGAGGCCGCAATTCGCGTCATCGCTATTACCGCGCCCTTGGCGCCGGCATAAGCTATGTTTGAGGTCGATGGATAACCCTTGCCAGCAATGGAGGCAATATTGACGATGCGACCATGGCCCTGTTCCTTCATCACCGCGGCGACACTTTGCATGCAAAAAAACAGTCCCTTGGAGCCGACACCGTGTATCCACTCCCAGTCGGCTTCGCTAACATCAAAAAAACCCAGGCTTTTGGTCACGGCAGCGTTGTTCACCAAAATATCAATGCCACCAAAGTGTTGTTTCGTCCGCGCCGTTAAGTCGGCGATATCCGCTAATTGGCTGATGTCGGTTTGAATAAACAGGGCCTCACCACCAGCGTCAGACAAGTCCTGAGTCAGGCTTTTACCCAGACTTTCATCACGTTCGGCGATAACGACTTTGGCCCCCTCGCGAGCGTAGTGACTGGCAATGGCCTTGCCTATGCCCCGCCCGGCACCCGTGACGATGGCCACCTGCTGGTCTAATCGTTTCATTATTGATACCACCCGGTATTTTATTATTGTCGGCAAGATGGCTGGTGATAAGTGCCATCCCAAGTTTATTGTTTAAATTTATAGATAAACCATCGTAAACTATTTTCGCACATAGCCCCACCTTCGAGGCACCTCTGTCCAAGTAATACAATGTCAGCTAACAATAAGGAGCACAGACAATGTCGGATCAAGAAAAAAGAGAAAAGGGTATCGCCTTTTTTAAAAAACTCATCGAAGGGGCCGATAACCCACCCGCATTGAGTAAAGGCGCCATGCCAGAGAAGTTCATCGACTACACCCTGGAACATCTATTTGGCGATGTCTGGCAGGGCGATGAGTTAAGCCTGGAGCAGCGCTCCCTCATCACCTGCACCATTCTCGTCGCGCTTAACCGCGAGGCTGAACAGCGTATCCACTTCCCGGGGGCCAGGAATCTTGGGGTGAAACGAGATCAGCTCGAGGCGATGATTACCCATGCCGCCCATTATGCAGGCTGGCCAGTAGCGGCCAGTGCCTTTCGGGTACTGGCCGAAGTGTGGCCGGTAGAGGAATAAATAATTTGATAAGCCACTAGCCCCAGCTAGCGGCCTCTATGCTACGACTACAATGCATCAGGTAACCCTGCCAGCGTCACTAGCACCGGCAGGTTTATCGATGGGGGCACGATATTGACTCCCAATCGCCTAGTCACCTGGATGCTGCCATTCAGCCAAATATGCACGACGAGCATATTTATAAAGCCTGAAACAATCCCGTCAGCCATCGTTGCAAGGATTGATAACTAGCGTCCTTATAGTTATTGGCCTTGCTGATAAAGTAATACGCCTCTTCTAAGGGTTTGTGTTCGCGTAGTAGTGCCACCAGGTTTCCCGCCCTTAAAGTTTCATCCACTGTAGGGAATAGACCAAATGCAAGGCCCAAACCCTGCTCAGCGGCTTTTATTGCTGCCGCGTATGAGCTAAAGAAAAGTTCTTCTTTCGGGCTGATCTGATGCCTATCAAAGAGTGCTTGCCAGTCGTTGATATGACTGCGGTGGTGAATAATAGTATGATTTTTTAAGTCAGCCATTACCTTGAAAGGGGTTTTTTGTAGGTATGCCCGACTTGCCAATATATTGTAATCCACATGACTGAGGAGTGTGTGTTGGCAACCGTGCCAAGGGGGCTTGCCGAAACGCAGGGCGCAATCAAGATCACTTTCTATCAGGTTTTCCACCTTCATACTGGTTTCAATCACCAGCTCAATATCGGGGCAAGCTTGTTGAAACTGCTGTAAATTGGGGATCACCAGCTCATTAGCAATGTATGAAAACATGCTGATTTTAATTCTTGGCGAATAGTATTCCTCTTTAAATTGCGCAAAGCCTTGTTGATAACGACGAGTGGTTTTTGACGCCAGGTGATAAAAGGATTCGCCGGCACTAGTCAGCATAATCGCTCGCGTTTTTCGGGCGAATAAAGCCAGGCCAAGCTGTTTCTCGAGAGATTTAATTTGTTGGCTAACGGCAGAGGCTGTGACATTGAGCTCTGCGGCTGCCTCCTTGAAACTTTTACAGCGGGCGGCAGCTTCAAAGGCAACAAGATAGTGAATCGGCGGTGCGCGAGGCGGCTGTCGATTGAGCATGGATAAACCGCCTTTATAGATTAGTTTCGCTAAACCATAGCCAAGAAATAATTGCTTGTCTAGACCTTCTTCCGGGCTAATAATCTAGCCCTTGTTCTCTGGTCGAAAACGTAGGTAATGGATATATGATTAGGCTGTATCAATTTCGCCGCACCTGGGGCCTGCCGAATCAGTCTCATTTTTGCTGCAAAGTAGAAACCTATCTACGTTTTGCGAAACTTGAATACATCATGGTCCCCGCCCTACCCACAACCTCACCGAAAGGCAAGCTGCCTTTCATCGTTGATGGTGAAAACACGGTGGCAGACTCTGATTTTATTATTCGTTATCTAAAAGAGCAGTATGGCGATCCACTCGACAAGGGTTTAAGCGCCCAGGAAAAAGCACTTTCTACCGCAATTCAACGAATTTGCGAAGATCATCTTTTCTGGGCCACCATGTACACGCGATGGAATTACAGCGAGAAAAACTGGGCGGTAATTAAAGACACCGTATTTCATGCTGTGCCTCTACCCGGGTTTATCGTGTCTTGCCTGGCAAGGTTTTTTAGATGGCAAATCAGGCGACAGATATTCGGGCAAGGGCTAGGTCGACATTTACCGGAAGAGGTATTTCAGCTTGCCAGAGACGACATCGACACGCTGTCAACATTCTTGGGCGACAAAGCATTTTTTCTTGGTGATACACCCAGCTCTATTGATGCCTGCGCCTTTGGCTTTTTAGTGAATACGCTGGCTTGCCCCATTGAATCACCGATCAAGCAATACGCCCTGACAAAGCCGAATCTGGTGAGTTTTTGCAGTAAGATAATACAGGACTATTACAGTGATTTGTCGACGGATTACAAATCCGGCGACTTGCCAATATTGAGTGCCGCCGACCACCTAAAAACTGCCAAAGTATCTCTGGGCTTAATATTTAAATGACCAATATCATTGGCCTTTATGGTGGCAGTGATAAACGCCCACCCTTGTTTAATACCAAAAAAAACACATGTAAACTTTATACTACTAAGGTTCCGTTACTTACCCATACTATTTAATGAGCAAGCACTGACACAGCAAGCAGAAGAAAACCTGTAAGTAACAAAAAAACTGGCACATATTTCCACCTCCTACGCGCAATTATTTCAGCATCGATGCTCTTTCCTGTGGAATGTAAATCTCAGGACTTATGGTAAAAAGCCCTTCCATACTCGCCTTATTCACGCCTGGCAACAACTCAGCCTAGACTAATATCACCACATTAACCCTTTGACACAAGGTATTGATGTTAAAGTTCTAATCCAGTGCACCCTACTTTTAGCAATGAAATAATGGATGGCACTGCGCCGACCACGCAGTGCTAATGACAAGCGACCAAAATATGGCTTCAGGCAATCAACAACAAACCTTCCCCACCCTCTACATTCCCCACGGTGGTGGCCCCTGTTTTTTTATGGACTGGACAATGGGTCCAGAGGACACCTGGCACAAGATGGCCAGCTGGCTGTGTCAGTTGGGCGAGTCTATCGGTGCCAGGCCCTCACAGATAGTGGTCTGTTCCGCGCATTGGGAGAGCGAAAGCATACACATTAACGCCAACCCAAGCCCTGCCCTTATTTATGATTACGCCGGCTTCCCGCCTCACACCTACGAGCTTGAATACCCCGCACCGGGATCGCCACAGCTAGCAACACAGATTAAAGCCCTACTCGATACAGCGGGGATTAGCGCCGCCTTAGATAGTGAACACGGCTTCGACCACGGCACCTTTATTCCCTTTAAACTTATTTATCCCGAGGCCAATATACCTCTGGTACAAATTTCATTGCGCCATGATCTCGATCCAACCCACCACATTGCCGTCGGGCGAGCCCTGGCGCCCCTGCGCCAACAAGGCACATTAATTGTGGGCAGCGGCATGAGTTATCATAATATGCAGACCTTGATGACACCCGGCAAAGATAAAACCGATGCCCGGGAATTCGATCACTGGTTGCGCAGTACCTGTGCAACGATGGGACGGGAAAGAGCGCACTTGCTCTGTGATTGGCAAAACGCACCTGGTGCCCTCGAAGCTCACCCACGAGAGGAGCACTTACTGCCTTTAATGCTTGCCGCTGGTGCTGCGGAAAACGAGGAAGGTGTTGCTATCTATCGCGACCAGGTGCTGGGTGCCCAGGTCTCCGCAATCCAGTTCGGCCCATCACTAGCGCCTCATTAAGCACCGTGGAGGAAAGCCTTACGTGAGGGTTTAAAGGCCTTGAGCGCCGCTTTAAATCGTTTCAAATCGTCCCCCTGAACCTCTGAATAACGTGCGCTTTCATAGAGCTGAGTCAAGGCATCAACCTGCGCCGTAAGGCTCGGGGCTTGCTGCCCGATACGCTGAGCGAAATCCCGAGGCCCCTCCCCCGGTTCTCGGGGCAGACCAATATTGTCTAAGCGCGCACAATACTGTAAAAACAGTCTATCCAGCTCATCCCGAGTATTTTTTTCCCGACTCAAATACAACATGATGAATACCGGTAATAGAGCAATACCACCGGCGAATAATAACAATAGGGCAATGCGCTGGGGCTTGATGGCACCTAGCAGGTCGAGTAGCAAGTCATTTTGTATATTATCGTAACCCAATACCCACTTCGCCCAGGCATAGTCCAGAGAGTCCAACTTTAAACGCAGGTTATTGAGCCAATTAATGTGGCGCAGGTGCTCCAACGAAAAGGGCGACTCCGACAAAAACTCATCCTGCTCGGC
Organism: Gammaproteobacteria bacterium 54_18_T64; assembly: GCA_002162825.1. Taxonomy (GTDB): domain Bacteria; phylum Pseudomonadota; class Gammaproteobacteria; order Pseudomonadales; family Porticoccaceae; genus Reddybacter. The sequence continues at coordinate 43,193 of MAAU01000012.1, read as the reverse complement.
GAACAAATCGGCAAAACTCAACTCAATCCGCTCCGGGGCAACGGCTGCCGTCGGGTCAACCCGTAACCAACCTCGCCCCTCTATCCACACCTCCGCCCAGGCATGAGCGTCGTACTGGCGCACTATTAAATAGTTTTCGCTGGGGTGGCGCTCACCGCCCTGGTAACCAACCACGACGCGGGCCGGTATGCCAGCAGCACGCATAAAAAAAACAAAACTGCTGGCGTAAAATTCACAAAAGCCTTTTTTTGTGCCCCACAAGAATTCATCCACCGTGTGCCGACCCAGTGCCGGGGGCCGCAGTGTATAAATAAACTCCTGATTATATAGGCCCAGCAAACGATTAATAAACGCAGCGGTATCTGGCGTTTCTGCGCGCCATTGTTTGGCAATGGCGCGAGTCTTCGGATTGTAGCCCGCAGGTAGTGCCAGCTCTATTTGATGGCGCCAGCCCGGTAGGCTCTCGGCTTGCAGTTGATTATCAAGCCACGAACGCACCGGGTATAGCAGCTTGGATACCACCGGTTCATTGTTAACCAAGCGAAAATCTCGACTCAGGGCGACGCTCGACGATGGCGACAGAGGTGTCGACAGGGCAAAAAGCCAGTGACTATTTGTCGCCTCCAGCGTGACCCGATAGGACAGCGGCTGGCCACGGCGAATAATATCCTTATCCCATGCCTCCAGCGCTTGATTTGACCACTGCAAAAATCGACCATCCCGGTATGACTGCGGTGCTTGCTGCTGCCAACGACGGCCGTCAAAAGACGAGAACACCAGGCCGCGCCAGTAAAGCTTATTTTGCTCGGGTATGGGACCGTCAAATTCAACACGAAAAGCAATGGCGCCATTGCGGCCCAGTTGCGTCATATCACCCGGCGACATGCTGTCACTGACACCGGTGGTGGCACTGTTTGGTTGTGGTACTGCCCACAGAGAGCCAATGCGCGGCATGACAATAAACATCACCAGCATTAGCGGAATCGCCTGTAGGATCATAGCCAGCCCCGTGCGCAGGGCTGTGGTGGGCCGGCTATTGTCAGTGGCCCCATGCATGGCGACCAGGGCCGCCGTCACCGGCAACAGAGCCACTAGTACCAATACACTTGCCACAATGGTGCTTGAAAATAGGCTTTGTAAAATAATAATTAAATAGGAAAGATAGAGCAGTACGAGGGCGTCGCGGCGGTGATGAATCTCTAATAGTTTAAGTATGTAGCCCGTGAATAAGAGTGCCACCATGGGCTCCAGGCCTGTCATGCGCCCGTAGTGCAATAGTAAACCCGCACCACAGGCGCCCGCCAAACTCCACTTCAGCAGGCGGCCCGGCTGATGCCAGCGCTCACGATAGAGCTGGATTTGCCAAAGCGCTGCGACAATACCCGACAGTGCAACCCAAGGGGGCAGGTGTTCAAGGTGCAGGCCAATACTGACAAACACGCTGACCAGGAGCCAGAACAGGCAATCCCTCGGGATTTGCCAGAGCGGTCTCATGCCCGACCCCCGACTATTTGCGGCTGCTCAAAAAGTGCCAACTCCCGTAACACAGTATCGCGGTGGACACGGCCCGTACCCGGTGCCAGCTCGACACCCGGCAGCCGTAAACCATAGGGTAGTTGTGCTTCACTAAAACTCTGGGTCCAGGCACAAAGTCTGGATAAACGAGCTTCGCCGTCCATACCTGGTAATAGTTCCCAGTCGAGCCAAAGTTCATCGTCGATGGCATCGGCGTAGTGCTTGGTTTGCAAACCCTGCTCTCGGGCAAACTGCTTCCAGGCAATATGGCGCAGCGATTCTCCGAGACGGTATTTTTCCAGGCCGACAAAATCCTCGCTACCACTGTTATGGGGCATGTAGTTATCGGGCGGCGGTTTATCACCCTGCCCTGTGGCTCCTTGCCTGGGCAATTCGGCTTCGATGGGCCGTGGGTAGACCAGGGCCTCGGTATTAAATTGCAGGTAGGTCCAGACTTTTAACAAGCCCAGAGGATAAACACTCCGTACCGTAATGCGCCTGGCTTGAAACCAACCCCGCCTGTTGACCGGGATGGAAAGGTAAATCGACTTTATTTCACTACCGCTCAACGACACAACAGTGGCTTCAAGCCCCGGGTGTGAAAATTCAATACTGAAACGCTGGCGTCTACCGGTCTGGCTCAATAAATATTCAAACTCGGCTGTTTGACCGGCAAAGCCCGGCGTCACCCTGCCCCCCTCTATTTGCAGGCCAGATACATTCAAAAAGGTGTGGAAGACAGTAATAATAAACAGTGATGCGAGCAAAAAAGTCAGTGCAAAAACCACATTATTTTCGAAGTTGGTGGCAATTAACCAGAGTAAAATCAACAATCCAATAAAGGAAAAACCGGCGCGGGTGGGGAAAATAAACAGTTTACGGTTGTCGAGTCTTATTTTTTTGATCGGCGGTAAACGCCGCTCAATCCATCGCTGGTAGAGCCCGTTGAATACTTGCCGCCACCGTATAATCATTATTCGCCACCTGTAAATTGCGATTAAATGATGTCGACCGAATTCAAGGTCTGCTGAATTAAATTTTCGGCTCTGTGCTCGCCACCACTGACCGGTAAACGGTGGGCACACACCGGAGAGAAGACGGCCTGAATATCTTCTGGTATGACGTAGTCCCGACCATCCATTAAGGCCCATGCACGCGCACTTTTCAGCACCGCCATACCGCCACGGGGTGAAATGCCGTAGTCGATATCGGCACTGCTGCGGGTGAACTGCAGCAGGCGCTGTAAATAGTCGACCAAACTCTCCGAGACCTTAACCCGGCTGACAGCACCCTGGATGGCCGCCAACTGCAGCGGTGTGACGCCCCTGGAAAGGGTCGCCAGTTTTGAGCGCGGGTCGGCACCGGATAGCAACTGTCGTTCAGCCTCTGGGTCGGGATAACCCAGACGCAGGCGCATTAAAAAGCGGTCGAGCTGAGATTCGGGCAGTGGAAAGGTACCCGACTGTGACAGTGGATTTTGTGTGGCTATAACATAAAAAGGTTGGGGCAGCGGCCGGGTTTCCCCCTCCACCGACACCTGACCCTCGGCCATGGCCTCGAGCAATGCGCTCTGTGTTTTTGGTGTGGTGCGATTAATTTCATCCGCCAGTACCAGCTGATTGAATATGGGTCCGGGGTGGAATTCAAAGGACGCTTTATTTCTGTCGTAAACCGAGACGCCAATAATATCCGCGGGCAGTAAATCACTGGTAAATTGCACGCGGGTATAGCTCAGGCCGATGGCTGCGGCGAGTGCCTGAGCGAGAGTGGTCTTGCCCATGCCCGGTAGATCTTCGATTAATAGATGCCCGCCCGCGTAGAGGCAGGCCAGGGCCAAGCGCACCGAGTGTTGCTTGCCAACGAGCACGCTTTCGACGCGCTCGACAATGGCCTCGGTAATTTGTTGGCTTTCTTTACTCAAATTGCCACGCTCAAGTCTGTTATCTCAATTCCGTTTGCCGATACCGATCTATCTCAAGACTACTTGCCAAGCTGTCCTGATACCAGGCGTCATCTACCTAAATCTGTGCCAGGCCGCGCTGTAAATCGGCTTTGATGTCCTCAATTGCCTCGAGGCCAACAGCCACGCGGATTAGGTTTTCGCTAATGCCCGATGCCGCCTTATCTTCGGCGCTGAGCCTGCCGTGAGTGGTGGTTGCGGGGTGCACGATGGTGGTCTTGGCATCGCCAAGATTGGCGGTTAGCGAAAGAATACGCGTGCTGTCGATGACCTGCCAGGCCTGCTCGCGGCCGCCGACCACTCGAAATGATAAAACACCACCAAAAGCGCTTTGCTGTCGTGCCGCGAGTTCATGACCGGGGTGAGTCTCCAAGCCGTTATAAAACACTTGTTCGACCACAGACTGCTCGCTAAGCCAGCGTGCCAGTATCATGGCGCTGGCGCTGTGGGCCTCCATGCGCAGGCGCAGAGTCTCGAGGCCCTTGAGGAACACCCAGGCATTGAAGGGGCTCATGGTTGGCCCCGCGGAGCGCACAAAACCCAGTACCTCGTCCATCAATTCACTGCGTCCCAGAGCGACACCGCCGAGACAGCGACCCTGACCATCGAGATATTTGGTGGCCGAGTGAATGACAATATCGGCGCCCATTTCCAGCGGCCGCTGCAGGGCTGGGGTACAAAGGCAGTTATCGACCACCAATAGTACATCGTGGCGTTTCGCCAGTGCCGACAAGGCGGCAAGATCGCCCACCTCACACAGAGGATTGGAAGGGGTTTCGAGAAACAACATTTTTGTTTGCGGGCGAATAGCCGCTTCCCAGGCTCCAATATCGGTGAGGGGAACAACACTGGTATCGACGCCGAACTTACCGAGAAATTTATTGAGCAGTACCGTGGTAGTACCAAAAACACTGCGCGAGCAAACGATGTGATCGCCACTCTTTAATAGCGCCAGGCAAGTACTGAGAATGGCCGCCATGCCCGATGATGTCGCCACTGCCTGCTCGGCACCTTCCAGCGCCGCGATGCGATCCTCAAAGGTGCGCACCGTGGGGTTGGTGTAACGTGAGTAGACATTGCCCGGCTGTTCACCGCTAAAGCGCGCCGCCGCCTCAGCTGCACTGGCGAAGACATAGCTCGACGTGGTGTAAATGGCCTCGCTGTGCTCGCCCTCCATGGACCTGCGCTGTCCCGCCCTGACCGCGAGCGTATCGAGCATGGCACCCGCCAGGGGGTCTTCTAATTGTTCATCGCCGTGCTGGCTCATTCAGTGTATCCCCGCAGATGAGTTGTGCAGACCAATGACTTCGGGAGAAGCACCGGCCTCATCTCCCCGCTTGGCATTGTCACTGCGATTCTGCGCCAATTTTTCGAGGTACTCGGCATCGACATCATTGGTAATATATTCACCGGTAAACACGGCGCAATCAAAATGCTCAATGTCGGGGTTGCCCTCTTTGCCGCAGGCAATGAGATCATCAATATCTTGATAAATCAGCCAATCGGCACCAATACACTCGGCCACCTCTGCGACGCTACGACCGTGAGCAATGAGCTCGCTGGCCGCGGGCATATCAATACCGTAGACATTGGGGTGGCGCACCGGTGGCGCCGCCGAGGCCATATACACCTTGTTGGCACCGGCATCGCGAGCCATTTGAATAATTTCACCAGAGGTCGTACCGCGCACGATGGAGTCATCGACCAACATGACATTTTTACCCTGAAACTCCAATTTAACCGCGTTGAGCTTTTGCTGAACCGATTTCTTGCGTTGTTTCTGCCCGGGCATAATAAAGGTGCGGCCAATATAGCGGTTTTTCATCAAGCCCTCGCGAAACTTGACCCCCAAACCCTCGGCCATGGCCTGAGCGGAAACACGGCTGGTATCGGGCACCGGTATCACCACATCAATATCGTGATCGGGCCGCTCGCGCAATAATTTGGCCGCCAGCTTCTCACCCATGCGCAGGCGCGCCTTATAGACGGAGATATTGTCCATAAGGGAATCGGGGCGAGCAAAATAAACCTGTTCAAAAATGCAGGGGGCGAGCTGAGCATTTTCCACACATTGCTGGGCGAAAAAATTACCATCGGTATCGATGAAGATGGCCTCTCCGGGAGCAACATCGCGCTCCAATTCAAAACCCAGGACGTCGAGAGCAACACTTTCCGAGGCCACCATGTACTCGTACCCCTGCTCGGTACGTCGCTTGCCAAAGACCAGGGGGCGAATACCATGGGGATCGCGAAAGGCGAAAAGACCGTAGTTGGCAATCATGCCGACGACTGCATAGGCACCGCGGCAACGGCGATGTACCCGTGCCACCGCTGTGAACACATCCGCCGGCTCGGGCTGCAATTTGCCCTGTAATTGCAATTCATGGGCAAAGACATTGAGCAGTATTTCAGAATCGGAATCGGTATTGACGTGGCGTAAATCGCTTTTAAACACGTGTTCCGACAACTCGCTGGAGTTGGTCAAGTTGCCGTTGTGAGCCATGCAAATGCCGTAGGGCGAGTTGACATAAAAGGGTTGCGCCAGAGAGGGTCCGGAACTACCAGCGGTGGGATAGCGCACATGGCCAACACCCATGGGGCCGAGCAATTCCTTCATATGGCTACTTTTAAACACGTCACTGACCAGGCCAATATTCTTGCGCTGGTGCAGCTGACCATCGAGGCAGGTCATAATGCCCGCGGCATCCTGACCACGATGTTGCAGCATAATCAATGCATCATAGAGCTTTAAATTAACATCAGTTTTACCGACAATACCGACCACGCCACACATCGCAGACTACCTCTAAAAAAGCTGTTGAATCAAACTTGAAACCGTTGTCGCCACTTCCCGCGCCCAACCCTCAAAGCGCAGGAACTGGGGGATGAGTATAGACTGGTGCCACCAGGCATCCCCGGCAACCGGCAATATACCCGGCACAATCACCAAAATTGCCATAATAATAATCCCGCCCCGGGCCGCTCCGAAAAACAGACCCAGTAAGCGATCGGTGCCACTGAGTCCGGTGGCATCGACCAGCTTGCCCAGCAGGTAATTCAAGAGCCCACCAACCAGTAAAACAGCGACAAATATTCCCGCCCAGGCCGCCAAAAAACGCAGCGAGGGGGTACTAATGAGATCTACCAAATAGGTAGCCAGTGGTCGATAGAGCAGCATGGCCAGCGCACCAGCGGAAATCCATACTGCCAATGACATTGCCTCTTTGACGAGGCCCCTGACAATGCCGATTAGCATCGACATAAAAAGAATGGCAAGTATCGCCCAGTCGGCCCAATTCACAGTGGTTGATCGCTCTCAGTAGGGGCGCGCAGTTTAGCAAAAACCAGCATCGCGGTCAGGGTGAAAACTTCAACATCAGGCTTTGCAGTTGATATTTCTGCTCAATCAGGCGCTGTTGTTGCAGCAGGGTTTGTTTTGACATCTTCGGGCCCACATAAATGCGGTAGATAGTCTCACCATCGACCACGGCACTGCGACTGTATGCCTTGTAGTCATCGTCCAGCAATTGTTCAACCAGGACGCGAGCCTTGGCGAGATCGGAAAAACTCGCCACCTGTAGGACCCAGGCCCTGGGTATGCCCTCGGCATCAAGTCCCGGCCCTTGATCTTGAGTCGCAGTCGACTCACCTGTTCCCCGCTCGGCTCTTGTTCGACTCTCGCTAAAGCGAAACATCTCATTCTGCGCGGCCGTTGCTACCCGGCCTGGCTGTGGGCCGGCCCTGGCAATATCAACCCTTTGAATATCGGGGGCCGGAGGAATGAGGCTGCGAGTGTCGACCTGGTAGGCGCCATCAAAGTCGAATACTATCGGCAACACCACCGTAGCCAATGCCAGTAGTACCAGGGCGCCAACCAGGCGCTGTTTCATGCCCTCATTCATCGCTTGCATCTCCGACTAGCAACGCCTCACCCGATTCAACCAGGCTCAACACTTCAGCCACGGTAAAAAAGGAGCCAAAAACCAGCAGTAGGTCTGTCACCTGCATATGGCTCAGGGCCCCGACCATTGCCTCCCTAATATCGGCATAAGTACTGACCGTGCACGCCTTCATATCGCAGGATTGCAAAATCTCGGCAATATCGTCGGCCCGCGCCGCTCTGGCAATATGCGAAAGCTCGCCGAGGTGCCAGTGAGCAACCTGTTGGTACAGGGGGGCAACAATAGCGGGAATATTTTTATCGCTCATCACCGCAAATATGGCGTGTATTTTCTCTGACTCGCGAGTCGCCAGCTGCTCAGCCAACAACTGTGCAGCAGCTGGATTGTGGGCCACATCGAGCAAAACATTTCTCTTGCTAAAGCACAGCTCCTGGCAGCGCCCTGGTAAGCTAACTTCACCAAACACCTGGGCTATTTCGACGCCATCAAGATTCAATTCACCCAGTAATAACAGGGCCTGTACGGCACACAGGGCACTGGGCAAAGCGACCCGAGGTAGGGGAAGTTTATTGTAGGTATGGCGCTCACCCTGCGCATCGGCACAACGCAAGGTCAAGTCTTCATCGCTGCAGAAGTAATTAAAATCACTACTACCCAACAAATAGGGTCGAGCACCCAATTGCAGTAAATACGGTAACAATGTGGATGGAATATCGCTATCGGCGTAAATCACAGGCTTACCGCAACGGGCAATACCGGCTTTTTCGAGGGCAATTTGCTCGCGACTGTCACCCAGCCAGCTCTCGTGATCCAGTGCCACACTGGTAATAATAGCAACATCGGCATCGACTATATTGACCGCATCGAGGCGGCCGCCAAGACCCACCTCCAACAGAGCCACATCGAGACCGGCCTGTTGAAACAACAACAAAGCCGCCAGGGTGCCAAACTCGAAGTAGCTGAGGCTGGTCGCGCCACACGCCGCTTCAATTTGCACAAAAGCAGCACAAAGTGCCTCATCGGAGACCGGCTGGCCGTCAATGCGCACCCGTTCGTTGTAGTGCAAGAGGTGGGGAGAGGTATAGGCACCCACTCGCCGTCCTTGTTGCAGTAACAGCGCTTCCATCACCGCCACCGCCGAACCCTTGCCATTGGTTCCGGCTACAGAAACCACCTGTGCTGCGGGCCTAACAAGTTTGAGGCTGGCCCCGACCTGCGCGATACGCTCCAGGCCGAGCTCTATCTCACAAGGGTGACGAGCCTCCAACAGTGTCAACCACTCACCAAGCGAGCGCTGTGAGGGCTGGCACTCACCCTGTTCTAGCAAGGGTTATTCCTCGGCAGCACTGTCGGCAGAAGTTGTATCCGCCGCCGTCTCGGAATCGAGTTCGACCTCCGAGACTGTGTCGACCTCGGTATCGGGCTCTTCGACATTGGTGAACTTACTTAACAAACTAGCCACGGTCTTGCGCATCTCGAGGCGGGAGACAATCATGTCGATGGAGCCATGGTCGAGTAGGAATTCACTGCGCTGAAAGCCCGGCGGCAATTTTTGGCGAATGGTCTGCTCAATAATGTTGGGGCCGGCAAAGCCGGCTCGAGCACCGGGCTCGGCAATATTGATATCACCCAGCATGGCTAGACTCGCCGACACACCGCCGTACACGGGGTCTGTCATGATTGAAATATAGGGAATACCGGCCTGCTTGAGGCGCTCGATAATGGCGCTGGTCTTGGCCATTTGCATCAGGGATATCAAGGCTTCCTGCATACGCGCACCACCGGTGGCCGAAAAACACACCAGGGGGATCCTCTCCTCCAGACACAACTTAGCAGCCTGAGTGAACTTCTCACCAACGGCGTAGCCCATGGAACCACCGTGAAAGGCAAATTCAAAGGCAATCGCGACCACCGGCTGTTGATAAAGCGCACCGCGCAAGGCTATCAATGCGTCTTTCTCGCCGGTTGCCTTCTGTGCTGCCGTCAGGCGGTCCTTATATTTTTTAATATCTTTAAATTTAAGTCTATCAACCGGTTCGATATCCACCCCTAACTCAATCCGGTTATCCTCATCGAGGAAGATGTCGAGTCGCCGACGAGCACCGATGCGCAAGTGGTGATCGCACTTGGGGCAGACATTTAAATTTCGTTCTAGCTCCGGTCTATAGAGTAAAGCGTCACAGCGAGGACACTTGATCCACAGCCCTTCCGGTACACTGGTGCTTCTGTCACTTTTCTTTGTTCCCAGCCCACTGGGCCTTATCTTGTCTAACCAGCTCATCAATCGAATCCAAAAGGTAGTTGTATGGCAACGCTTCACAGCACGCGGGTAAATTAAACACCAGCGCCCTTATCTTTGCAGCATGAGTGTCTCATCCGGTACAGCCGGGCAAATTATAACCCGTAATCACATCGCTTTACCGCGCTTTGCAGCGCTGATAAAGGCTTTTAATAACACAGAGTCTTTTTTGCCGGGTACCTGCTCTACCCCACCACTGACATCCACCGCGTAGGGGCGCACCCGGCCAACCGCCTCCGCTACATTATCCGGGTTCAAGCCACCGGCCAAAATCACATTGTCAGCAGCCAGGTCGACGATTCGCTGCCAGTCAAAGGTTGCGCCCGTGCCGCCAAATTTATCAGGCTGCCAGGCATCAAAAAGATAACCACTGGCCCCGGGATAGGCAGCCATTGCAACTGCCGGATTAAGATCGGGAGACATGCGCAGGGCTTTAATATAAGGGCGATCAAATTGCCGACAATATTGTGCCGACTCATCACCGTGAAATTGCAGTAATTGCAAGCCCGTCAGCGCCAGGGTTTCTTTAACAACCGAAGCCTCCTCATTAACAAACAAACCCACCGTCGTCACAAAGGGACCCAGTGCAGCAACTATCTGCGCCGCCACAGAGGGCGTGACATAGCGCGAACTGGGTGGATAAAACACCAAGCCAATGGCATCAGCACCGGCGGCTACCGCAGCCTCGGCGTCCTCAAGGTTGGTAATCCCACAAATTTTCACCCTGGTGTTTATGCCCGACGCAGTCAAAGTTAGATCCCAGCAAAGAATAAAATTACATTTTAGTGACTATCAATAGTCATTGCGAATCGATCAACTATCGATTCACCACCCTCTACTAAGAATAAAAGACACTTGAATCGTCTTTTATTCTCCCTCTTCTCCCGATCCCAGTAAGTACGCCGGCGGTGGTCTGTAGGGCAACTGAAATTGCTCAGGATAATTAACATCGATTAAGTAAAGGCCGGCCGCGGGCGCAGTTGCCGCCGACTGGGTGCGATCGCGCCCCGCCAGCAACTCGCTTATCCAGGAGACGCTTTGCTGGCCCCGCCCAACCGCCATTAACGCACCGGCAATATTGCGCACCATGTGCAGTAAAAAGGCGTTGGCGCATATTTCAATCGCAATAATATCGCCTTGCTGAAAAACCTTTACCGATTTCACATTGCGCATCGGGGTATTCGATTGGCAGCCAGCACCCCGAAAGGCAGAAAAATCCTGCTCGCCGAGTAGGGCCTCTGCCGCTTCGGCCATCGGTGTAATCGATAGTGGGTGGCGGCACCAGGATAAACCACCATGCATGACCGCAGCCTTCACACGCCGGTTCAAAATCAAGTAGCGGTAAGTGCGCGACCGCGCACTAAAGCGCGCATGAAATTGCGCCGGCAAAGCTTCAACCCAGTGCAGGCGGATACTTTCCGGTAAATTGGCATTGGCACCTAGCAGCCAGTTGCGTGGCGCGCGTATCACCGTGCTATCAAAGTGAATAACCTGATGCCAGGCGTGAACCCCGGTATCGGTTCTACCGGCACAGGCGACGGTAAGGGCTTGATTAGCCACCTTAGAAAGTGCTCTTTCAACGGCTTGCTGTACACCTTCACAGTGCAATTGACGCTGCCAGCCACAAAACTTATTACCGTCATATTCAAGCACGGCACCATAACGAAAAGCGCCCAAGGGTAGTTGTTCTCCCTCGGGCACTTTACAATTCGGCAAATAACGCCAATGACTATTCTCTAGCATAAAACCTTACATCAGCTACTCAACAAGTCGGCGATTGTCCCTGTTATTACGCCAGTTTGGCAAGTAATTCATTGGCCTGTTGTTGCTGCTCGTTACTACCACTGCTCAAGACCCCTGCCAGAATGTCCTTGGCACCCGATGCATCACCCATGTCGATATAGGCCTGGGCTAATTCTAGCTGAGTGTTACTTTCGTCCTCACCAATTTCAAGGTCGAGGTCATCATCATTATCAAAGTCGAAACTGTCCAAACTCAGCTCAAGGCCCTCGACGTCTTCGCCGTCAAGCTCGGCCTCGCTCAGGTCACTGCCCTCACTGGCAAGATCTGGCAACTCAAGCTCATCCGTTTCGAGAATCGGCAGATCAAGCTCAGCGCTACTGTCCTCGCTCGAGATATCCGAGGCTAGGTCATCGAGCTCATCGGGCAAAGAAATATCACCAAATAAAGCCTCTTCGAGTTCATCATCCGGCTCCTCACTCGCCTCTACTGTCGTAGTTTTTCCCGGCTTGAGGTCAAGCTCAATTTCACTTAAATCCAGTTCAACATCACTCAGATCGAGCTCACTCTCGCCGCTCTCTACAAAGCTACTGTCAAGCTCGGCATCTATATCTGTAGTAACAATGTCATCCACGGATTCGGCTTGAGGCTCGGACACACCGGAGAGATCGAGTTCCAGGTCTGCAATACCCAGCTCTTCGGCCACTTGTTCTTCCAGTGTTAATTCACGTGGTTCTGCATCCTCTTCAGCAAGCACCGGTTCGGTAATATTCGCTCGCAAACGATCGGCCGTCGCCGTTGCCGCCTCATCACCCAGGGCCACCAAGGTGGGGTAATAGGCATCGAAGCCGCTGCCATCTTGCTGAGCGGCAAACAGGTCGAGGCGCTTTAAATGCAGTTTGCTATCATTCGGAGCCGTTACCAGCGCTTTTTCAATGACACTTTCGGCTTCGCTATAATTTCCTAGTGAGGCATAGATATCCGCCTCACCGATAGGATCGACCTCTTCTAGCACTTCAGCCGGCGCAACATCCAGACTATCAGGTGCCAGCGACACGGGCTCAGCGGCAATCGAAGCCCGCTCTTCCACCACTTCGTCAACAGCCACTGAGCTCTGCTGGTCCGCCTCGGCATCTTCGATCATAGGGCTTATAAAGGGTTCTAGAGAATCTGACTCGTCCTCTTTTTTACTTTTCGAGATCAGCAACAAAACACCAAGTAACACCGCCACAAGGCCAAGCAAAGGCATCCAGTTAGACTGTAAAAAAGCAAAAAGCCCGCTCACCGGGGCTGAAGTGACACCTTCGCTACCCGGACCAGGCTCCCCCGTTCCGGGACTAGGTTCGGCAGGACTGTCAGCGACAGCAAGCGCTTCAGTCACAGCTTTTTTAGCACTGTCCTTAGCCTCTATGTCAACAACGCTATCTCGCACCCTAACACCAAGCTGGACCGCCTTCAGCTCGTCGCTCTCTATCTCTAGAAGTTTAGAGGTAGTATTTAACTGCGCTTCGAGACCGGCAAGCTTAGCCTTGAGCTCCAGGTTTTCCCGTTTCGAGCGATCGAGTTCTTCCTGAGCAAGACCCAGCTCACTCTGTAGGCTTTGCGAGCCAGTAGAGCTGCCTTCTCCACCGGCAGTGCGGCCCAATTGAGAGCCTGTGGAGGCGCTGCCGGCAGTGGGTGTCGACAAGCGCAATAAGCCCTCTTCTGGCGCAGGCTTCTTTTTAGCAACAGCCCCGGGTACATCACCGATCAATTCTCGCACTGCACGGTTTTTATGCTGTTCGCTCCAGGCACGCGATTGATCGGCAACTACTTGCAGCGCTTCACGAGGGTTTATAGATTCGGTACCCTCGAGACCGGGCATACGCAGCACGGCGCCTTTCTTTAGCAGGTTGGCATTACCATTAACAAAGGCCCTGGGATTTGCACGATGAATGGCCACCATACGCTGTTGTACGCTGGTACTACCCAACTCTTCTCGTGAGGCGATCTTCCAAAGAGTATCGCCGCCGCGAACACGGTATTTAGTACTATTCGAGCCAGCAGCCGTCGTAGCAGTCGATCGAGTTGAGCTTTTGCCCTCAGCGGATGACTGATTTTTTGACCCGCCCCCCGGGCTGGTTGTTTTAGCCGCGGGCGCTGTCAGCGTTGATTCTGTATGCGCTGGTGCTTTATTGTCATCGAATACGGGAAGATCAAGAAATAGCGTGTACTCGCGCAACAATCGACCCGAGGGCCATTCGAGTTGCGTAACAAAATCGAGGTAGGGTTCCTGGATCGATTGTCTAGAACTGACTTTGACAACCGGGTGCTCAGCATCAGACAGATCAACCTTAAACGTTAAGTTGACGAGGTGGAATTCCCAGGGGACGCCAGCCCGCTCAAAATCCGCCTTCGAACCCAGCGCCACAAAAATCTGATTTTCATCGACCTCACCGATGTTGACTATTTCGATATCGGCTTCAAAGGGCTCATCCAGTGCCGAATGTAAGGTCAATTCACCGAGACCCAATGCCGTCACCCAGCAGGAAAACCCCAGAGCAAATAGCCCGGTCAGTACAGATGATTTGCGCAACGCCATGATCCTTTACCCTTTTTATGTCCTAGAGCTTTGACTAATTTATTGGTCTCAGCCGGAGCTTTTATCGCCAGAGCAAAACCTAAATTTCAGCCCTATTGCCCCCACTGCTAATAAATGTATAAGTTACAACAGTAGAAGATTGTAAGCATTTATTATAAATAGGATTCTAGCAAGACCTGGCTGATGGCTATTGCGTTTTTTGCGGCACTTTTTCGCACATTATCTGACGTAATCCACAAATTCAGTGCATTTTGCCGCGCTCTGCTCTCGCGAATGCGGCCCACACAGGTTTGCGCTGAGTTCTGCAAGTCGGTAACCGGAGTCGGCAGCCCCCTTTGCTCTGCCCCTGAAAATAAACTCACACCGTCGATGTTGCCAAAGATTTGTGTCAATTCCTCCGCGCTAAACGGATAGCGGGTTTCAATCGTTACGCACATGCTATTGCCGTAAAACACCGGAACCTGGATACAGCTGACATCGACAGCCATTTCACTCGCTTCAAGCAAGCGTTGTAGCTCATTGGCAGCATTGGTCTCAGTGACTGTATAGCCGTCCTCAGCCATGACACCCACTTCAGGAATTAGGTTGAAGGCTGACTGATGGGCAAAAACCTCCGCCTCAGCCGACTGACCGCCGAGCAAACCGGCCGACTGACTCGCCAATTCACTAACACCGGCCTTGCCTGTATCCGATGCGGACATGCATGCCGTAACACTGACACTGGTAATTTCCACTTCGGCATTGACGGGTTTAAGCAATAAGGCCAATTCTGCTGCCAAACTTCCCGGTATAGCGAGAATAGACTGCCCTCCGAGAACGGCTATAGCCTCATCATTTAAAGCGCCCGCTATCACCAGTGGCACATTGGGGTCAACGCGAAAAGCCGATGAACAATCGATCACTGTACAACCCAGATCCACAGCCTGGGGTACATATTCAGCGGCGACCTCGGCAGGCACGGCAAAAATAGCCAGGCGCACCGTGGAGAAGTCAAAAGCACTCAGTTCAGCAACATTTGCCGGGCGCCTGGCGATCATCACCGTTTCACCGACAGAGGCCGAACTGGCGACGGGATAGATCTGGCCAATGGCGAATTCAACATCGCCGAGTTGCTCAATAATAGACTCACCGACGGCGCCAGTGGCACCGATCACGGCAATATCAACAAGTTCTGGCATTTATTACTCCACTTACGGGGTCAATTATTCGATATTCCAAAGAAGCTTTGGAGTGACTATTGTTCCAACAAAATTCTCAGCATGCGACGCAGCGGCTCAGCGGCACCCCACAGTAATTGATCGCCGACGGTAAAGGCCGAGAGGTACTCACCACCCATATTCATCTTGCGTAGACGCCCCACTGGCACATGCATCTTGCCGCTGACAGCAGCCGGCGATAGCTCTTGCAAACTGTCATCGCGGTGGTTGGGCACCACTTTTACCCAATCATTGCCATTTGCCAAAAGCTCTTCAATCTCGGCCATCGGCAGGTCATTTTTTAGTTTAATGGTTAGCGCCTGACTGTGGCTGCGCATCGCGCCAACGCGGACACAGAGGCCATCGAGGGGAATGGGATCGCCTTCTCGCCCGAGGATCTTGTTGGTCTCCGCCTGCCCCTTCCACTCTTCACGGCTCTGGCCGTTATCCAGCTCGGTATCGATCCACGGCAACAAGCTACCCGCCAGGGGAAAGCCGAAATTATCCGTCGGCATGGCCGCACTATTAATAAAGTTCGACACCTTGCGATCAATATCCAAAATAGCCGCCGCGGGGTCGGCCAGCTCGCCGGCAACGTGCTGGTGAATCGCGCCCATCTGGCCAATCAATTCCCGCATATTTTGCGCCCCGGCACCGGAGGCCGCCTGATAGGTCATGGCGCTGGCCCACTCGACATGGCCACCGGCAAACAGGCCCCCAAGCGCCATCAACATCAAGCTAACCGTGCAATTGCCGCCAACGAAACAATTGCCGCCCTGTGCAAGGGCCTGGTCAATAACTGGGCTATTCACCGGATCTAACACGATCACCGCCTCGTCGGCCATACGCAGCGCCGAAGCCGCATCAATCCACACGCCAGTCCAGCCAGCCGCTCGCAATTGCGGATAGACCTGTTTGGTGTATTCACCGCCCTGACAGGTGAGAATAATATCCAGGGTCATCAAGGCTTCGATAGCGAAGGCGTCCGCCAACGCGGGCACATCCTGGCCGATATCCGGTCCCGGCTGGCCCTGCTGAGAGGTGGAAAAAAACACCGGTTCAAACAGAGCAAAATCATTCTCTGTCAGCATCCGCTCCACCAATACAGAGCCCACCATGCCTCGCCAACCAACAATACCCACACGCTTCATACTTAAACCACCAAACAACTAATTAACAATAGGTTACAGAGATTACTTAAAGTTTACTTGAGCTATAGTGCATCAAATAACCAGGGGCTATCTTGACGCCACTGGCGCTCGAAAGTAGAGATCGTTGCGGCGTCCTGCAGGGTCAAACCAATTTCATCGAGTCCCTCCAATAAACACTGTTTATAAAAGGCATCGATATCAAAACTCAGATTGGTGCCATCGGGTAGGCTAATGCTCTGTTGCTCGAGATCAACCAGAAGTTCGTAGCCCTCATTGGCATCCAGAGCGAGAAACAAACTTTCGACAAGATCTTTTGATAAAACAATGGGTAACAAACCATTCTTAAAGCAGTTATTGTAGAAAATATCAGCAAAGCTGGAGGCAATAACCACGCGAAAACCATAGTCATCGAGAGCCCAGGGCGCGTGTTCACGGCTCGAGCCACAACCAAAATTTTCTCGCGCCAGCAAAATCGAAGCGCCCTTGAAACGCGACTGATTGAGGGGGAAGTCCATATTCAGGGGCCGCTGGCTATTGTCCTGATCGGGAAAGCCCTCATCCAGATAGCGCAACTCGTCGAACAAATTCGGGCCAAAGCCACTGCGCTTAATCGACTTCAAAAACTGCTTGGGAATAATCATGTCGGTATCGACATTGGCACGATCCATCGGGGCCACGAGGCCGCTGTGTTGCTTAAAACTCTTCATCATTCGTCCTCAGGCCGTCTCAGCCGACATCAATTCACGCACATCCACAAAATGCCCAGCCACCGCAGCGGCAGCAGCCATTGCCGGGCTCACCAAATGGGTTCTACCACCATTGCCCTGGCGCCCCTCGAAGTTGCGATTCGAAGTCGATGCACAGTGCTCACCGGCACCCAACTTATCGGCATTCATGGCCAAACACATGGAGCAACCGGGCTCGCGCCACTCCATACCCGCTGCAATAAAGATCTGGTCAAGCTGCTCTTCTTCCGCCTGAACCTTGACCGCCTGGGAACCGGGCACAATCAAGACCTGCTTCACATTGGCGGCGACCTTGCGACCCTTCGCCACGGCGGCGGCAGCGCGCAGATCTTCAATCCGCGAATTGGTGCAGGAGCCGATAAAAACCCTATCGACCTTAATATCGGTCAGCTTCTGCCCGACGTTGAGACCCATATAACTCAGCGCCCGACTGGCGCCCTCGCGCTTCACTGGGTCTGCCATTTGCTCGGGATCGGGCACCACGGCATTCACCGGCAAGACCATTTCCGGGGAAGTTCCCCAGCTCACCTGGGGCTGGATAGCCTCGCCCTGAAATTCAACCACGGCATCAAACACCGCATCCTCATCGCTGTGCAAGGTCTGCCAATTGGCCACGGCCCGCTGCCACAATTCACCGGTAGGGGCGAACTTGCGACCTTTAACGTAGTCGATAGTGATGTCATCGACGCCGACCATGCCCACCCGAGCACCGGCTTCGATGGCCATATTACAGACCGTCATGCGCCCTTCCATCGACATGCTGCGAAAGACTTCACCGCCGAATTCAATAGCATAACCGGTACCCCCGGCCGTACCGAGCCGGGCGATCACCGCCAGCACCACGTCTTTTGCCGTCACGCCGAGACCAAGTTCACCATCAACCCGCACCAGCATATTCTTCATTTTCTTCGCCACCAGACACTGGCTGGCCAATACATGCTCGACTTCCGAAGTACCGATACCGTGGGCCAGGGCGCCGAGGGCACCGTGGGTGGCCGTATGAGAATCACCACAAACGACCGTCATACCCGGCAAGGTCGCACCCTGCTCCGGGCCAATCACATGGACGATGCCCTGACCGGCATCATTCATTTTGTATTCGGTAATACCAAAGGCCTCGCAGTTATCATCGAGGGTCTGTACCTGAATGCGCGCCACCTTGTCGGTGATGCCGGCAATGCCGCCGGCGCGCTCACTGGTGGTGGTCGGCACGTTGTGATCGGCCGTCGCCAGGTTGGCGTCGATGCGCCAGGGTTTGCGACCGGCATTACGCAGGCCTTCAAAGGCCTGGGGCGAGGTCACCTCGTGCAGCAAATGCCGATCGATATAAAGCAGGGCCGAGCCATCGTCACGCTGCTTCACCAGGTGAGAATCCCAGAGTTTGTCATATAAGGTAAGGCCAGCCATTGCTCTCTCCATCTGTTTGCGTTGGGTGAATTTTAGGGTCGCAATCCAAATAAAACAAATTTATAATTTTTATTATTTGGATTCCAAACTGGAATGCGAAGTTAAAGATGAGTTTGCCAGGATAAAAATGGACACACAGCTACTTGAAGCCTTCATTGCCGTCGTAGAAAGCGGCTCATTTTCCCTCGCCGCCGAGCGTGTACATTTAACCCAGCCCGCCGTCAGCAAACGTATCGCTCAGCTCGAACAGCAACTCGACTGCCGCCTGTTTGATCGCATTGCCCGCAACGTCAGCCTTACCGAGGCCGGTACAGCCCTACTACCGCGAGCGCGCAATATACTGCTCAGCGTTGAGGAGACCCGCCAGAGCATTCGTGATCTTTCAGGGACGGTAGCTGGTAACTTGCGCCTGGCCATCAGTCATCATATTGGCCTGCACCGCTTGCCTCCGGTGCTGAAGGACTTCACCACACGCCACCCCAAAGTCCGGGTCGATATTGATTTCATGGAGTCGGAGACTGCCTATGAGGCGGTGCGCCAGGGGCGCTTCGAAATAGCCGTGATTACCCTCGCCCCCGAGCAACACCCCAGCTTACAAGCCTTCCCTCTGTGGCGGGATCACTTGCAATTGGTAGTGGCCCCCGACCACCCTCTTACGCAAGTCGCCGGACTCGACGTTACCAGGCTCAGTAACTACCCAGCCATCCTGCCCGACCTGTCGACCTATACGGGGCGCAAGATCAAACAGTTCTTTGACCAGGGGGAACATCAGCTCTCGACCAGCATCGCCACCA
This sequence comes from Gammaproteobacteria bacterium 54_18_T64, assembly GCA_002162825.1. Taxonomy (GTDB): domain Bacteria; phylum Pseudomonadota; class Gammaproteobacteria; order Pseudomonadales; family Porticoccaceae; genus Reddybacter. The sequence continues at coordinate 23,902 of MAAU01000012.1, read as the reverse complement.
ACTATTTGGAGACCATTAAAATGATGGTCTCGGTGGGGCTCGGCTGGAGTATGCTACCGGCCATTATGATCGACGACAGCCTGCGGCAACTGCGCTGCCAGGGCCTCGCCCTCGAGCGCACTCTGGGCTACATCCACCACCAGAATCGAAGCCTCTCGAATGCCGCCGAGGCCTTTATCCAACTCCTTCGCAACGACAGCAGTGGCAGCCAATGAGTCCAAAACTGACGGCGCTCAGTCCTGCTCAACTGGCAGAGCATCACTACCCCAACACCACCGGGGCTGAAAACCCACTGCTCAGATACAACAAGTTGGGTCAACGTTGGCAGGCGCTCGACCAACATAGCAACAACAGTTTTGTGATTGTCGAAACCGATTTTACTGCGGGGCAGAATTTTTTGGCGGCCGCCGAGCTTTGGCTACGATGTGCGCCGGCCAAGGCAAAACTGCATTTTATTGCCCTTGACCCAGCGCCTCTTTGTAAAGCCGATCTACAGGATGCTCTACAACAAGGCTCGCCAAATAATGAGCTGGCCGATGAGCTCATTGCTAACTACCCCGTCCTGAGTCCGGGCTTCCACCGCCTTTTTTTGGCCGGACAACGTATTTGCCTAACACTCATCGTTGTCGATACCGACAGCAGTTCGGAAGGTGGCCTGGTGCAACTAAGACCCAGCCTCCACCCCGGTACTGCGGCTATTCAAGACTTTAGTGTCGATGCCTGGTTCCTGCCTATCTCGGTACATACAACGCTGTTTGAACATATCAGACATCTCAGTAATACCAACAGCACCTTGGTCAGTTTGGCTGCCGACGAGTCCAGCCAGCAACGGCTACAAGCCATTGGCTTTGATCTTAAAAAAGCGTCCCCCACAGACAGCAAACAAGACCTGTTTTACGGCTCGTGGCGGGCACCCAAAACAGTGGATCAAAACAACGCAGCAGAGCCCAGGCCTCCTCAGCACAAGCGTAAAACACGTCATCAACCACCCTGGCATATCAGCGCCACAACCCAGCGCTCACCCTCGAGACATGCAGCCATTGTCGGTGGCGGCATCGCCGCTTGCACCACCGCAGCGGCACTGGCACAACGCGGTTGGCGGGTGACAGTGTACGAGCGACACGGCATACCCGCCAGCGAGGGTTCAGGCAATCCCCAGGGCATTATTTACCCCAAGCTCTCACCCCAGTCTTCTCCCCTCAGCCGCATCAATCTAGCGGCCCTTCAATTTGCCAGCCGCTACTATCACCACTTCTGGCACAGCTCGCCTCAAGCCATTGCATACGGGCAACAGTGCGGCGTGTTGGTACTGCCAGACAGTGAAAAGGAAAGGGCTGCCTTTAATACCATTGCCAATAATTTCAAAGACCAACATGGCTTTATTCAAAGGCTCGACAAAAAGGCCATAGAACAAATTTCCGGCCTTGAAATTGACGCCGCTATCGGCCTCTACTACCCACAACTCGGCTGGATTAATCCGCCCCAAGTTTGCCGTGCCCTACTCAACCATCCGCTGATTCAGTTAGAGCGAGCCAATATTAGCGCTCTGACTTACGACACCAGCACTTCGAATTGGCAATTGAGCAGTGCCCAGCAAAGTGACGTCGCCCGCGCCGACACCGTGGTACTCGCCGCCAGCACATCGATGAAACAATTTAGCCAGGTGGATCACCTGCCCCTGAAAGCCATTCGCGGCCAAATCTCCATTGCCCCCAGTCACAAGGGCACGACACCACCCCGACAACTTGAGACCGTACTCTGCGGCGCTGGCTATATCGCGCCCAGTAGTCAGGGCCAATATACCTTTGGTGCTAGCTATAACCTCAACGACACCAGTCTTGAAACTCGCGTGGAGGATCATCAACACAATATCGCTTTGCTGGAAAAAACCGCAGCCGGTCTGACAAGGGCGCTACAACTACCCGCAGCTGAAAAGCTCAGTGGCCGCGCCGCCCTGCGCTGTACCACTCTCGACTACCTACCTCTTATTGGGCCGGCACCCAACTACGCGGCCTTCCTTGAGGATTATGCCGATCTACGTCGCGATGCCAGTACTAACATCCCCACTCTGGGGCAGTACTGGCCGGGGCTCTATATTCACTGTGGTCTGGGCTCCCGCGGCCTAAGCTATGCACCACTTGGCGCGGAATTATTGGCCAGCCAAATCAATGGCGAACCGCCCGCCCTGGAACGGGACTTACTGATGGCACTCCATCCCGCGCGCTTCATTATTCGCGACCTGAAACGACGCAAAATATAAATTTAACTCGCCAGCAAGCTCCGCTGTCATCGACGGCCCCAGCGGATCAACGCAGCGCCACCCTGCAGGTAGCAATTTATCCTTATTTCCGCTTAACTGTCTAAGGCTCTATTCCCCTTTGCGATAAGAATTAATAAACGCCGGGGATATAAAAACTTATAAATTATAAAAATCCATTAATAGAGAGGCCTTGCCATGAGCACCACCAATAAACCCATTATTTCCGCCGATTCCCATATCGCCGAACCGCCCAATTGTTATCTCGATTACATTGAACCCAGTTTTAAAGACCGCGCTCCTCACATTGAAGTACATCCGAAATACGGTGATGTCTTTGTGATCGATGGTCTCGACCAGCCTATTCCCATGGGTTTAATTGCCGCAGCGGGCAAAAAACCTTCCGAACTCACCGCCAGTGGCGTCAGCTTCGACGAGCTGCCGAGAAGTTCCTGGGATGCCACCCACCGTGTTGCCGACCAGGACACCGACGGTGTGGCGGCCGAAATCATCTACCCCACCGTCGGCATGATGCTCTGCAACCACCCCGACACCAACTATCAATACGCCTGCTTTACGGCCTATAACCGCTGGCTCGAAGAGTACGTCGGCAACGCACCCGAAAACCGTCTCTTCGGCCTCGGTCAAGTGGCTCTGCGTACCGTTGAAGAAGGCATTAAAGAAATCGAGGACGCCAAGAAACGAGGCTTTGTCGGCGTAATGATGACCGGCAATCCACCCGAGGCCGATTACCACGACCCCATGTACGACCCCCTTTGGGAAGCGGCCGTGGATATGGATATGCCCCTGTCCTTCCACATCCTCACCTCCAAGGCCGATCAATTAAAAGCTCAGCGCGGACCGAAAATTAACAGCTTCCTCGGTATTATGCGTGGCTGTCAGGACATACTGGGCACCTTCGTATTTGGTGGAGTGTTTGAACGCCACCCCGAATTAAAGGTGGTCTGTGCCGAAGCCGATGCCGGCTGGGTACCCCACTTCATCTATCGCATGGACCATGCCTACGACCGTCACCGTTATTGGATGAAGGCACCACCCTTAGAAAAAATGCCCAGCGAGTACTTTCTTAACAATATCTATCTGACCTTCCAGGACGACTGGACGGCCTTCAAGCATCGTAATGAAATGAACCCCCAGCGGCTGATGTGGGCCAATGACTTCCCCCACAGTGATTCGACCTGGCCCTGGTCTCAAAGTATTTTGGAGGAACACACCAAGGACATGAACCAGCAGGAAAAGGACTGGATTCTGCACGACAATGTCAGCCAGTGTTACAACCTGCCCATCTAATAACACCGCAGCCAAAAAGCTAAATAAGGGCTTAAACAACACCCGGCATAGCGCGAGCTTGTCGGGTCTTGTCTTTTTGTAAAGCACAATAGATTACGATATAAAAATCACTGGCGGCAGTATTGTCGACGGTAGTGGCCAACTGGCCTACCCCGGTGATATCAGCATTGAAGACGGCAAATCGTCGCCTTAGGTGTGGCCCTCGGTTTCGTTACCTCCAAGTCACCGACCCATGTCGGGTTTAAGGGTAAGCCTGTACCAGCCGCATAGCCTCTCTGGACGAGCTGGAGAGTCTGGCCTCAACCCTGGTAATGCAGGTCACCGCCGGCAAGGGCTTCTGGTTAGATGAATACGAAGACCTCACCCGCAAATACGGTATGACCATCAGCTGGACGGCAATGCTCGCCGGCATGGCCTCACCCGATGCCCACGTCGCCCAGCAGCAGCGCTCAAGGGAACTCGCCGAGCAAGGCCTGGCCATAGTGCCCCAGGTGACCCCACGGCCTCTATGTTTTGAGTTCCAGTTTAAGGAGCCCTTCCCGTTTGAAGCCCTAGCGGTATTCAAGCCCATATCGAGCAGCGACTTTGCCGGCAAAAAAGTGCTCTATGGAGATGGTGAATTCCGCACTGCGGTAAAACCAAAATGGACAATGTGCGACCCTCCTTCCGCATCGCCTGGGAGAACTCACTGATTTCCAGCTGTCCCAGTAAACCTGAATACGAGGAGCGCACCGTCATCGACGTCGCCACTGAGCTGGGTATACATACGATGGATCTCGGCTTTGACCTGGCGCTGGAGAATGATCTCGAGGCCCGCTTTCGTATGCCCGTGGCGAATGCCGATGAAGACGGAGTGGAAAAACTAATCACCGATAAAAATACCGTGGTCGGTCTTTCCAATGCCGGCACCCACGCCAGTCAACTTTGCGATGCCGGTTTGCCAACCTATTTACTCGGCCACTGGGTACGGGAAAAACAAGTCATTGCCTTCGAAGAGGGCATTCGCATGCTCAGCTCGCGCCCTGCTCAAGTATTCGGCATTAGCGATCGCGGTCTGTTAAAAGTGGGTCGCCCCGCCAATGTCCTTATCATCGACCCAAAAAACGTTCACTGTGGAAAACTGCAGCGGGTTTATGACCAGCCCGCAGGCCAGGACCGCCTAATTGCCGAAGCCTTTGGCATCGAAGCGGTCATCGTTAACGGCACACTGCTGCGTCAACAGAACGAAGATCAATTAGACCCGGAGGGACCACTGCCCGGTCAATTGTTGCGCGGCGCTAAAGCCAGCCGGTAAAGCGGCCCAGAGCGAAGTAAAAACATGGCATTTTTATTTATCAATCAAGCGCTCGCTGCCCCAACAAAGGCCTCGTGCCTTCAACGTATCGCGGGTTTTGTTGGGGCAAAGCTCGGCTTTCCAAACTACTATAGGCACAGCGAAGCCACATAAAAACAACGAGCCCCAAACGGGGGTACGGCCCAATGGACGAGCAACGAATTGATTTATTAATGCAGGTACCCGTCTTTGGCGCTATTCGCAAAGACATTATTGCCCGCTTGGTCGAGAAAGCTCCACTCATTCAAGTGCAACAAGGTGATTATTTATTTCACGAGGGCGACAAGGGCACCTCAATGTACATTATCGAAAGCGGTCGCATGTCCGTCATTAAACACTGGGACGGTGATAAATATTTACTCAAGCAATTGAGCCAGGGCGACTGTATTGGCGAGATGGCCCTGTTCGATTTTTTCCCCCGTAGCGCCTCGATAATCAGTACCGAAAAAACGGAATTGATTGAAATCACCGCCGAGGATTTACTCAACATTTACCATCGAGATCTTGAGCAATTTACCCTACTGCAAATGAACCTGGGACGTGAGGTGACAAGGCGTTTGCGCAACGCTGACGAACGCCTATTTGAAAAGCGTATGCAGACCAGTATCGACGGTGACGAAGTGAGCTTTCACCCCTATATAGAAATAAAAGAAATACAGCATTAATTAATACTCAACCATCATTTCGCAATGGCGTTGCACCAACTCCTCGAGAGTGAGCAACCAGTGCTGAAGTGTATCTGCATTGAGCCCTGGCTGTTGTTGGCTATCGTCACGCAGGGCAATATCTGACTGACTTGCCACTGCAAGCATATTGACAGCACTGCCAAGGGCAGTGGGCAAACAGAGCTGCTGCAGGGCTTGTAACATTTCTCCCAACCAACCTTCGTCAAGCAAAACCGCAATTTCTGCGGCTTCGGGAGCCGGAGTGCCGATAACAGCAAGAGCCTCGAGCAGGGCCTGAACATCGCCGATTGCGGCGACATCTGCGCATTGATAATTGTCGGCAATATGGCGCAGCTGGCAGAGATAGGCGCTATTTAATAGATGTAAGACACTTTGTTCTAAGGCGCGGCCTAGAGTAAGGGCCGACTGTTCGGTGGCCCTTAACTCGGCAAGTAAGAAGCGAGCTGAGGATAAATGTTGATTAACCAACGTTAGATAAGCCATCTTCATTTACCCCTCTGGTAAATAACTAATCCCGTAGCTACTTTTTCCGTTTGTCAGTCACCACCCATTTTTCATTTTGATAAAACACCTTCCAGCCACTGGCCTTGCCTTCGACTTCTGACTGCACGTAAATCTCCTGAGTCTTACGACTAAAACGCACCACCGTTTTATTGCCATCGGGATCTTCCGTAGGGGCAGAAAACAAGAAGGTATATTTAGGGTCAATTTCATCTTTGTGGGGCAACAGCTCTTTGACCAGGGGCGCCCGCGTTTCACGGTTCTTGGGAAACTGGCTAGCGGCAAGAAATAAGCCCGCAGCACCGTCGCGCAATATATAAGTGTCATCCACTTTTACGCAAGCCAGTTCAGGCATCGGCACCGGATCCATCTTCGGTGGTGCTGCCTGACCACTGCGCAATAATTTACGGGTGTTTTTACACTCATCCGCCGTGCAGCCAAAATACTTACCGAAACGGCCCGACTTTAGTTGCATGTCGGCACCACATTTATCACATTCGATAAGGGGACCTTCGTAGCCTTTGATACGATAGGTTCCGGCTTCAACTTCATAACCCGGGCAATCGGGGTTTTTACCGCAAATATGGAGTTTACGCGTCTCGTCAATTAAATAACTGTCCATTTGCGTCGCACAAATACCGCAGTGATGCTTACTCAACAGGCGTTTTGATTCCGCCTCTTCGTCCTCATCGGCACTGATGGCCTCATCGCCAGCAACCAGGTTCAGCGTTTCCTTACAGCGCTCCTTGGGCGGCAGGTTGTAACCGGAACAACCGAGGAAGACACCTGTGCTACCGGTGCGAATCATCATCGTACGCTCGCACTTGGGGCAGGGAATATCGGTATCGGTGGCGCCATTCGGTGCCATGCCACCCTCTTCCGCCTGGGCTTTTTCTAGCTTGTCACTAAAGCCCGCGTAAAAACGATTGAGCACCTCTTTCCAGTCTAGAGTGCCATCGGCAATTTCATCGAGCTGCTCTTCAAGCGTCGCGGTAAAGCCGTAATCCATTAGATCACTAAAATTATCACTCAGGCGGCTGGTGACAATATCGCCAATTTTTTCCGCATAAAAACGTTTCGTTTCCAAACGCACATAACCACGATCCTGAATGGTGGAAATAATCGCCGCGTAAGTGGACGGTCGGCCAATGCCTCTTTTTTCAAGTTCGCGCACCAGGGCCGCCTCACTGAAACGGGCGGGTGGTTTGGTAAAGTGCTGGCGCGGTACTAGCACCAACATTTTTAAAATTTCGCCCACCGTATATTCGGGCAGTTCGGTATCGTCTTTATTACGCAGTACCGGTATGGCGCGAAGGAAGCCTTCAAAGCGCACCACGCGACCCCGCACCTGCAAGCCGTACTCGCCCGCAGTCACACCGACACTAGTGCTGGTGAATTTTGCAGGCACCATTTGACAGGCAACAAATTGCTGCCAGATCATTTCATAAAGACGTACGGCGTCTTCATCGACACCCTGAATATCGGCAACACCAATATCGACATTCGATGGCCGCACAGCTTCGTGCGCCTCCTGAGCACCCTCTTTACTCGAGTACACATTCGGTTGCTCGGGCAAATAGTCTTTACCGTAGCGAGTGGCGATTAATTCGCGGCAGTTTCCCACTGCATCTTTGCTCAGATTAGTGGAGTCCGTACGCATATAGGTGATGTAGCCAGCCTCGTACAAACGCTGGGCCATCATCATGGTTTTCTTCACGCCAAAGCCGAGGCGCGTGCTCGCGGCCTGTTGCAGGGTTGAGGTAATAAAGGGCTTGGGCGGTTTGGTTTGCGTTGGCTTGTCATCACGGGAGGTGACTAAAAACTCGGCATTTTGCAGGGCGCTGACGGCGGCAACACTACCGGCTTCACCGACCGGGCGATAGGCCTTACCATTGTGGCTGCGCACTTCAAAGCGCACCTGCTCTTCAGTCTTCTTTTCAAGGTCGGCGTGTAAGGTCCAGTACTCCTCGGGCACAAAAGCCTGGATTTCCCGCTCCCGTTCCACCACCAACTTCACGGCAACGGACTGCACTCGACCAGCAGAGAGGCCACGAGCGACCTTGGCCCAGAGCAGTGGCGAGACCATAAAGCCCACCACCCGATCGAGAAAGCGACGCGCCTGCTGGGCGTTGACCTGATTGGTGTCGAGTTTACCCGGCTTTGCAAAGGCCTCCTGAATCGCCTTCTTGGTGATCTCGTTAAAGACCACGCGTTTATAACGACTGTCATCGCCGCCGATGGTTTGCTGCAGGTGCCAGGCAATGGCCTCACCCTCGCGGTCCAAATCCGTCGCCAGATAGATGGTGTCGGCATTCTTCGCCAACTTAACCAGCTCACTGACGACTTTTTCCTTACCCGGCAGTATTTGGTAATCCGCGGCCCAATCCTTATCGGGGTTGATGCCCATGCGGGTAATCAGCTGTTTTTTAGCCTTCTTTTGTTTGTGAATTATTTTTTTCGCCGGCGACAACTTGCGAGTAATGGCCGCCTGCTTGGCCCGCTCTTTGGGGTCCGCGGGCTTGCGATTAGAGGCCCCGGTGGGTAGGTCGCGCACGTGGCCAATACTGGATTTAACGATGAAATCGCTACCCAGGTACTTATTAATGGTTTTCGCTTTTGCTGGTGATTCAACAATAACCAGTGATTTACCCATGCAAACCTACAATATCATTTATTGGAAAAAGCCCGACAGGGCTGACAAGGTGCGATATATAAGGCCTGAAACCCCGGCGGTCAAGGAATTTTGAATATTTATTTGTCGGAGGTCTCAGTTCTAAAACTATCCACAAGCCTCTATCCAGGTATGACAGAGCTCGCTTCAAGGCTACTTTCAAGGGCTTATTCGGTAGTTTTGTTGCTTGAAATGATGCGCAGGCCAGCGGCAATCTTGTCAATTTCATCGATCTTACCCTTCTCGGGCCAGTAGGCCCCGAGACCAAAGCTATTACTACAAATGGCATTCACGCTGCTGGGCATCTTGTCCAGGGCGCGGCGAATCGAGCCGTGACAATCCTCCGGGGCCTCCTGCTGAAACCAGCACCAACCCTTCCAGGGTGACAACTTGCCCCGTTTGCCCCGTACCAATAACCAGTGGCGCTGATCGTCATGGCGAATATTTTTCGCCGTCCAGGGCAGGAGATAGCGCACCGCCGTAGGACTAGAGCCCCTTTGATCCGTGACGGCATCGGCAACGATCTCTATATGTAAACCCCGCTCATTGGCATAACGGCGCAATATGACCAGCCGCTTCTGCCGTGCAGAGGGTTTAAATGAGGTCAAAACAGAGATCATCACCAGTACGGCAACGACAATAACTAAATAACTCACAGCGGTTCTACTCTGGGTGGCGATAGGTTTACACTATAGCGCGAATCATGGAGCAACTTTATCTATGTCTTACTACAACCACATTCTTGTTGGCCTCGATTTATCCCCGGAATCACAGCTGGTTATCGACCGCGTCAAAGAGTTATTCGATGACAAAGATGTGCGCATTAGCCTCTTACATGTTCAAGAGCCCCTGTCTTTCGCCTACGGTGGCGATATCCCCATGGACCTCAGCGAGGTACAGGCGCAAATGGAAGAACAGGCCCACAGCCGCCTACAAAGTTTTTGTCAGCAGCTGGGCTTATCCTCTGAACATGGCCATGTCTTGATCGGGCAACCGGCCCAGGAAATGCACCACTTTGCCAAAGAAAATGATGTCGACCTCACTGTCGTCGGCAGCCACGGCCGCCACGGTCTGGCACTAGTCTTCGGCTCAACGGCCAATGGGGTATTGCACGGTTCGGTGTGTGATGTACTAGCGGTGAGAATAAAAAAACAAAAAACGTAACATTTCACCCCGGTAGTGGTCACATAGTACCCCCTGATACTTCAAGGACGGAGTTGTCTGCCAAGATATGAAGCTTTTTTTTAGCCTTAGAAAATACTGTTCACAGGCCTCTTCGCTACAGAGCCGACGGCTATTCCTGTCATTAGCCCTCATATTCGCCCATACATTTTTTAGCCCCGCCATGGTGCAAGCCGAACTCACGGTCACCAGCACCGTCAGCAGTGACGAACAAAAAGCCCCCTCCACTGCCTCACTCGCCTCCGACAGAGCCCTCACCCGGCAGCGACAACTCTATAAAAAGGTGAATAAAGATTTGCGCCGTGGCGCTACGGCAAGTTTTAAGGCCCTCCGCTCGAGCCTAGAAACCTATCCGCTTTACCCCTACCTGCTTTACAGCCGTATTAGTGGCAATATTCGCTTGAGTAATGAAGCCCTTGTCGCCGATTTTTTACGCGATTACCCTACTCTGCCCGTGACCAGGAAACTGCGCAAGCGCTGGCTGCACCTGCTCTACAAGAGGCAACAGTGGCAAAAGTTACTGTATTACTACGACCCGGCCACAAGCTCCAGCGCTCAACAGTGTGAGTATCAATACGCCCGTTATAAAAGTGGCCATACAAACGCCGCCCTGAGCGCAGCTCTGCCCCTATGGAGTGTCGGCAAGTCGCAACCCAAAGCCTGCGACCCCCTGTTTAAACTGCTGATCGACCGGGGTCATATCACCGAGGCCGTCGCCTGGCAACGCTATACCCGGGCCATATTCAAACACCAGTTCCAGTTGGCGCACTACATCGAACGTTTTTTTACCAGCGCCGCCTATCGCGACAAGGCCGCCCTGTACCGTACTGTCGACCGCCAACCCGCCCTCGTTGGCAATTATTCTCGGCTCAGTGCCGACCGCCCCGATAACCGCGCTCTCATCGAACACGCTATCGTCCACCTCGCCAGGCAAAATGCCACACAGGCTATAAAGCACTGGGAGCACTATCGCCAGAGTCACCGCTTTGACGAAGCCAGCCAGGGCCGTGTGCTAGCGCGGCTGATCAAGGGCCTGCACAAACAGGATAAGCACGCAGCCGCACTCAACTACATCAACGCCAATATCGTGGTGGCCAACAGCACCTTACTCGAGTGGCAACTGCGCATTCTGCTACGCGACAACAACTGGCAGGTAATCAAACCCTGGATTCACAGCTTGCCAGAGGCCATCCGTACACAGCAGCGCTGGCGCTACTGGCAGGCCCGGGCGCAACTGATGACCAGTGGTGACCCAGAGGTCATCGACCAGGCCAAAACCACCTTCCGGGAGTTGTCGCGCTTTCGCAGCTTTTACGGCTTTCTCGCCAGCGACCGGGTCGGCAACCCCTACCGCATGGCTCAACACCCTCTGCCTCTGAAAACTGACGAGATCGATGCTCTGGCCAAAACCCCAGCACTACAGCGGGTAAGGGAATTTTTCATCCAGGGCGAAAACCTGCGCGCTCGGCGCGAGTGGTACCAGGCCACGAAAAACTTCAGTACCGAGCAATGGTTGATTGCCGCCCAGCTGGCTCACCGCGAACACTGGTATCAGCAGGCCATTCTCGCCATGTCGAAGGCGCGTTACTGGGACGATATTGATATTCGCTTCCCCCAGGCCTATCGTCGGGAGTTCGAAAAACAGGCGCAAGAGATGGATCTACCTCTCAGTCTACTGTTTGCCATTTCCCGTCAGGAGAGTGCCTTTGCCGCCGACGTCACCTCGCCCGCAGGAGCCAAGGGCTTAATGCAGCTGATGCCCGCCACCGCTAAGCAAGTGGCCCGACAGCACAACATCCGCTACAAAAGCAGCCGACAATTATTTCAACCCAGTAAAAACCTCAGTCTCGGCAGTCGCTATTACAAGGACATGATGTTACGTTTCGCCGACAATCGCATTCTCGCCACCGCCTCCTATAATGCTGGACCCCACCGCGTTGCCCGCTGGCGCAAAGAGAGCGCCGGCAAACTGACCTACGACGTATGGATAGAAACCATCCCCTACAGTGAAACCCGTCAATATGTACAAAACGTTCTCGCCTATTGCCTTATTTTTGCTCACCACCTCGAGCAAACCCTACCCCTACTCTCACCCGCCGAAAAACAACAACTGCTGTAGTCTTCACCATGGACACTGAGCAACACGCCCGCCCCCTGGTTGATATCGGCGTCAATCTTGCCGACAAACGCTTTAAGGGTGAGACCCACGCTGTACTCGAGCGCGCCCGCGACAGTGGCGTCAGCGCCTGTATTCTCACCGCCACCAGCGAGTCCATTAGCCACGAGCTAATCGACCTGTGTGAGCGCTACGCCGAAGAGTTTCCCGCCATGCTCTCCTGCACCGCGGGTGTGCATCCCCACGAGGCTAAAAACTGGCACCGGGCCAGCGCCGGTGTACTAGCAGAGCTCGCCAGTCATGGCGCCGTGGTCGCCATTGGTGAAACCGGGCTCGACTTCAACCGTGATTTCTCACCCCGGCCTCAGCAGGAGTTGGCCTTTGAGGCTCAGCTCGAACTCGCCAGCGAGCTGCAACTACCGGTGTTTCTTCACGAGCGCGATGCCCACAAACGGCAGCTAGAAATACTACACTGCTATCGTGACCACCTGGTTGATGGCGTGATCCACTGTTTTACCGGCGATAAAAAATCCCTGTTTAATTATCTCGACCTCGACCTACACATTGGCGTCACCGGCTGGATTTGCGACGAGCGCCGAGGCCAGGAACTGCAAAACCTGGTTAAAAACATCCCTCTAAATCGACTGATGCTCGAAACCGACGCCCCCTACCTGACTCCTCGCACCCTGCAGCCCAAGCCAAAGTCGAGCCGCAATGAACCCGCTTATCTACCCTGGGTACTCGACTCCGTGGCAAAATTTCGCAGTGAGACCGCCGAGCTTATCGCCCAGGCAACAAGTACTACGGCGCGGCAGTTTTTTCGTTTAGACTCCTAGACGAATCACTGTCAGCAGTGTGCTGACAGTGATTCGCTATCGACTTGTACAATAAAGCTAACAACTGACATATCGAGAAACTAAAATTGAGCACAGCCCCCTTTGAACCGGAAGCAGAGTTCGCCGCCATGCTGATGGGTAGTGATGAGGCTATTGATCTGATCCGTGCCGCGCTTTGTATCGCCGCAGAACAAGACCCCGAACTCAAGCCCGAGGACAGCTATCGACGGCTGGAGCAACTCGCCGCACGGGCCCGGGTGCAAATCGACACCTCGCAGAGTCTCGACACTATCGCCACTAAGCTCTGCCACCTGCTCTATCGCCAGGTCGGCTTTAGTGGTGATAGCAAGGATTACTACAACCCCGAGAACAGTTATCTCAATAGGGTTCTGGAAACCCGCCGTGGTATTCCCATCAGCCTCGCACTGGTCTATATCAGCGTCGGTGAAGCCCTCGGCCTATGTATCGAAGGCGTTGGCTTCCCCGGTCACTTTCTGTTGAAGCTCAGTGTCGCCGGTAACGTGCAGGTAGTGGAAGGTGACCAGCAGGAAGTCGTGATTATCGACCCATTTGCCGGACAAGTGCTCACTATCGACGATTGTAAGGATCTACTCGCCGTCTCGTCGGGCAACACCCTGCCCTTTAAAAGCGAGTTTCTAGAGAGTATTGGCAAACGGGCCATCCTGCGCCGCATGCTCGGCAACCTAAAAGCCATCTACACCAACCGGGCCGATTTTGAACAGGCCTTGAGTCTCTGCGATCGCTTGCTACTACTCGACAAAGACTCGGTACAGGATCGAATTGACCGCGCCGGCGTACTGGAACAACTGCAATGTTACGAGCCCGCCGCCCAGGATCTGGAGCAAGTCCTCTCCAATAAACCGACGATGCAGGGGGCCCAGGCTCTAGAGCGTAAAATCGCTGAGTTACGTGCACAGGTCAAGGGCAAGCTCCACTGAGCTTGAGTACTTAGACAAGAACTCTTTAACAAGAACTTCGGCACTCGCCATCTCAACCGGCAAGTAATAGACGCCGTACCTGGCCCGCGCTAAAAGGCCAGGCCTTTTCAGCCCCCGAGGGTGTTTTCAACACGGGGATGCGTAGCCCATACAGTGCCTCCAAAGCCTCATCGCCGCGGATATTCACTTCCCGACAATACCAGCCGAGTTGTTCGAGCAGCGGCTCAATCAGAGCTCTGGCCTGCTCACACAAATGGCAATCGGTGCCGCTATAGAGAGTGACGATTTTATTGCTGTCCATTAGCTCGAGCCCTGCCTCAATTGCAAAAATCAAACGCTCTCGACACTGCCCTTGCGAATCAGCCAACACTGGTGAATGCGCGGGCGGCGGGCAAAGTCTTTGTCGATGGTAGCCGGGCTAATATTCTCCACCTCAAACTTGACTTCAAGCTCTGGAGCCAGCTTAAAACGACGAAAGTTATTGGAAAAAACCAGCACGCCATCTTTGCTCAACAGGCCCATGCACTGCTCAACCAGGCGCTGGTGGTCGCGCTGAATATCGAGCACATCGTCCATTTTTGCCGAGTTCGAGAAGGTTGGCGGGTCGAGCAAGATGACCTCAAAGCTACCCTCCAGGTCCTCACCTTCGGTGGCCGCCAGCCAGCTCAGACAATCGGCGCGCAGCAGTTTGTGGCGCTCGGTATCAAGTTTATTGAGTGCGAAATTGCGCCCCGCCCAGTCGAGGTAGGTATTGGACATATCGATGCTCAAACTCTCACCGGCCCCGCCCTGAGCCACCTGTACGGTGGCCGTTGCGGTATAGCAGAATAGATTGAGGAAGCGTTTGCCAACACAGAGCTCGGCTAGCAGTTTACGCACCGGGCGATGATCGAGAAACAGACCACTGTCGAGGTAGTCACCCAGATTCACTTCATAGCGCGCGCCATTTTCCAGCACCTCAAATTTACTTTGCCCGGCCTGCTCGCTCTGTTCGTTGAGGCGTTGGTACTGCTTGTCACCGCGTTGGCGCTGGCGCTGCTTGACAAAGAATTGACTCTGTTCGGGCTTTAGTACGGCGTACACCGCATCGCTGACCTCGGCCAGGCGCCGTCGCGCCGCGCTGGCATCAATACTGGCCGGGGGCTGATATTCCTGCACGTGTATCGCACTGCCGTAGCAATCGATGGCCACCGCATACTCGGGCAGGTCGGCATCGTAGAGTCGATAACAGCTGATATTTTGTTGCTTCAGCCAGGGTGCCAATTTGCGCTGGTTCTTGCGCAGGCGATTGGCCAGCATGGTCGCACCATCACTGAGCTTGGCGGACTTACCCCAGGGGTCGACGCCAGCTTCATTCTCGGTCGTTTTCTTCGGCGCCCGCTCACCCTCGAAGAGTTCAAAAAGTAAAAGCTGGCCGGGAATGGCGCCATTAAATAACTTGTAGATTTTGTGACTGCGCAGACCCAGAGCAAAACCGAGGTATTCATTGCCGGTAAAAACAGCCACCGACCAGCCGCTAAACTCGCGCTTGAGCACCTCACCCAATTCCTGATACAGACCCTTCAGGGTCTCCTGGTCCCCCAGCCGAGCACCATAGGGCGGGTTGGTGAGCAATAAACCGCTAGCGCCATCCTCCAGTGCCGGTCGCTGTAATGCGCTAAGAGGCTGGCGACCCAGCTCAATATATTCAGCCAGGCCGGCCTGTTCGACATTGCGCTGAGCGGCGGTGAGGGCGCGGTGGTCCTGGTCATGGCCACGCATCAGTGGCAAGGGCCCGGCCAGACCGCGCTCTCGACGTTCCTCGGCCTCATCGCGCAAGGTCTGCCAAATATCGGCTTGATGGCCATGCCAGTGTGTAAAGCCGAAGTTCTGCCGTTGCAAACTGGGCGCGATATCGGCCGCCATCATGGCGCCCTCGATCAACAGAGTGCCACTGCCGCACATCGGATCGATCAGCGCGCCCTGTTTTCCCGGCCAGCCGGCCCGTATCAACAGCGCAGCGGCGAGATTTTCCTTCAGTGGCGCCGCGGTCTGGGCAATGCGATAGCCACGCTTGTGCAAACTCTCGCCGGAAAAATCGAGACTTAGGGTGACCTTTTCCCTGGCAAAACGCGCATTGATGCGAATATCGGGTTGGCGCAGATCAACATCGGGGCGATTTCCGGTGGCCTCACGGAAGTGGTCGACAATGCCGTCCTTCACCCGCTGGGCACCATACTGCGTATTGTTAACACCCTCGCCGGTGCCGACAAAGTCGATGGCAATACTGACCTTGTCAGAAAAGTGCTGCGTCCAGTTCACCGCGGCCACACCGGCGTAGAGGTCATCGGCACTGGCAACGGAGAAACTACTGAGGGGCAACAGCAAGCGGTTGGCCAGGCGCGACCACAAACACACTCGGTAGGCACTCTCAAGGTCGCCTTTAAACTCCACCCCAGCAACAGTCTCGCGTAGCTGGCTTAAACCCAGGTCCTGAAGTTCTTTAAGAAGAAGTCCTTCTAAGCCCTTGGGGCAGCTTGTAAACCAATAGCTCAGCGCATTTATTTCTTTCATTGATGATTCCCGGAGGATATTAAAACGGATAATTTATAGACAAACAAAATCTTCGACAGGGTCTAAGCTTTTTGGTCAACTTGATCGGCAAAAATAGAAAAAACCTCAATACTTACCACTCAATGTGGCGAAGGAGCATTACCTAGATGAAAAGACAAAAAAGAAACCCCTCCCAACGCGCCTATATTAAAGGATACCAACTCGGTTTTGACGGTCGTTCTGAAGATTCTTGTCCCCATCACACCAATAGTGTTTTTGCCCATGAATGGATGAATGGTTGGCGTGAGGGCCGAGACGACCAATCGGAGGGTTTCAAGATGCACACACTACAACAAAAAATTGTCGCCCAAAACACTGTTTAAACAGTAAATCACACATCAAAATTGGGGGGCTGTCAGCAGCCCCCCAGCCATTTTAACCCCCACAAGCACAAAGCCAAAGCCTCTTCTCACTACCAGCCTAGACCTCTAACGCTAACAAAGTCGGTAAAGAACTGACAAAATAGCGGTCATGAACTTCTCTCAAATTGACTTCCAGCCCGTCTGGCTAACCCTACAACTGGCCAGCATTAGCACGGCACTATTACTCTGCCTCGCTACACCATTGGCCTGGTGGCTGGCCAATACCTCCTGGCGCTATCGGCAGGTCATCAACGCCCTCGTCGCACTGCCGCTGGTACTGCCGCCAACGGTGCTGGGGTTTTACCTATTATTGCTGCTCGGGCCCCAGGGTTGGGGCGGGCAACTGACCGAAAGCCTCGGCCTTGGCACCCTGCCTTTCACCTTCGCAGGCCTGGTGCTCGCCTCTGTGATCTACTCCCTACCCTTTGCCGTACAACCCATTCAAAACGCCTTTATTGCCATTGGCCAACGCCCCCTGGAAGTTGCCGCCACACTGCGGGCCTCGCCCTGGGATCGCTTCATCAGCGTCGCCCTGCCGCTGGCGAAACCCGGCCTATTGACCGGTGCCGTACTCGGTTTTGCCCACACCCTCGGGGAGTTTGGCGTGGTGTTGATGATGGGTGGTAATATTCCCGGTCAAACCCAGGTCTTATCCGTCGCCATTTTCGACCATGTCGAGGCCTACGAATACGCCGCCGCCCATGTCCTTGCCGCCGGCATGTTGGGCTTCTCGTTTATGGTTCTGCTCGCCCTGTACTGGCGCACGGGCCAGCGCCCCCTCGAGCGGGTTTAAGCGTTTTGTTGGTAGACACTAGCCTGCCCCTTGAGCAGCGCATAGAAGCTCGCTTTGCACTGCAGCGTAAAGACTTTGGGCTGGATATTAGCTTCACAGCACCCGGCCGTGGGGTCACCGCACTGTTCGGCCCCTCTGGCTCCGGTAAAACCACCCTGCTGCGCTGCATTGCCGGGCTGGAAAAACCCGACAGCGGCCACTTCAAAATCAATGGCCATTGCTGGCACGATGCCCATAAGAGCCTTGCCGTGCACCGGCGTCCCATCGCCTATGTATTCCAGGAAGCGAGCCTGTTTACCCATCTCAATGTGCGCGAGAACATGCTCTACGGCTGGCGGCGCATTGCCGCGAGACAACGCAAAATACACTTCGATGACGTCAGCGCCTGGCTCGGCCTCGAGACCTTGCTCGAGCACCGGCCAGAGCAATTATCCGGCGGCCAGCGCCAGCGTGTTGCCATCGCCCGCGCCCTGCTCACCAGCCCAGAATTATTATTGATGGACGAGCCATTGGCCAGCCTCGATGCCAACGGCAAAGCGGAAATCCTGCCCTATCTCGAAAGTCTCTGGCAACAACTGGACATCCCCGTGCTCTACGTCAGTCACTCCCCCCAGGAGGTACAGCAGCTGGCCGACTACCTGGTACTGCTGGAAGAGGGCCGCGTCGTGGCCGCCGGTGAACTCAACGCCCTGCTCACCGACCCGCAATTGAGTATTGCCCACTTTGCGGAAGCGGCTGCCGTGCTCGAGGCGACGGTCATTGGCCACGATAAGGCCTTTCACCTAAGTAGTCTCGCCTTTGACGGCGCCGAGGTTTCCGTGTCCTACAATGGCTTGCCCCTGGGCCACAAAGCGCGGCTGCGCATCTCTGCCCGCGATGTCAGTCTGGCACTGGTTCAACCCCAGCAAATCAGCATCAGCAATAGCTTTGCGGTAAGAGTGGTCAGCATCGATCCCGACCGCGAGCCCTCACAAATGCTGGTGCGCTGTGAAGTGGGCGGACAGCACCTCTTGGCACGTCTTACCCGCCGCTCCATCCACCTCTTGAAAATCGAGGTCGGCAAAAAAGTCTATGCCCAGGTGAAAAGTGTCGCTCTAATGAAGTGAGCAACATCCCGCGCCCAGAACCCTTCCCATGGAGGTCGGAGATGGTAAGTTATAAGAAAGGTGAACAACAGCTTCATTAAAAGGGGACTACCCTTTATTTTCTTTAACCGGGCGCCCCAGCGATTAATAACGTAACGACCTTTTCGGCATTACCACCAGCGCACTCATGAACCATCATTACCACGCGCAAATATCCACGTTTTTCAAGGCGTTTTGGGGCGAATTATAATGCGCTCCAGTGAGCCTCTGGCACATTCAATATGCCAGAGGCTCACTGGTCATCCTATAAAATGGATGTAGTGTGAAAACGAGTTAAGTATTTTTGCCAAATAAGAAAAAACAACTAATTAATCAGGGCCTACCTGGGCCTGATCCGCAGACAGCGGTATAGGCTGTCCCGGTATATAGCCTTCAACAATACCCCCATCATAAAAAACGATGACATCCTGATCGCTGGCAACATTTTCGAACATATACGCCGGCCCTCCATGGGGGTACTCAATCAGGAGATCTACCGTAGCTGCTGAACCTGTACCCGCGTGAGTCACAAGGTTTTGATAACCTACGCTAAAAGCACCAACTTGATAATGACCAATAATTGTTGAAGTACCCGGCGCCAGTAGTGTTATACGTGTATGCAGACCATCGGTATTTTCTCCGAAACCACGGGCTCTGACCCGCAACCAATGGTTGTCAGTCGCCGTGGTATTTTTAAAAAGACCAATCGAGGCATGAGTGTCACCAATTCGATCATGAGTCTTTACAATATCGATTAGACCATCGTTATTATAATCTGCCACGTTGAACCAGGCTTTTCCAATGTCATCCACATGAGACCTACCAAAATCAACGGTACGATCGACAGAGAATGTTCCGTCACCCCTATTCATTAATACTGTAATATTTTGCGCATATCCCTCTGCGCCAATCAATATGTCGGGGTAACCATCAAGATTGAGATCAGCTACAACGGAATTTCCGTAAGTAGTCCAATAACTTTCATTAGAAATGCCTAGAGACGCAAGGCCTGCAATTTCGGAAACATCGGTAAATGTGCCATCTCCGTTATTCCTGCTTAAGGTAAATACCATTTTCCCATCGGCGGAGAAAACACCCCGCCCAGACCAAACATCAAGATCTCCATCATTATCGTAATCCAGCGCCACACCATGATTGTTGCCTGACGAGTAATACGTATCGGAATCAAGTGGACTAATAAACACGTCTGTAACCCAAGACCAGGAGTCTGTTAATGCGGAATAAGAAAAATATCCTCCTGAATGGGTGGAAATTATTTCAGGAAAGCCATTGTTATTCACATCAAAAACCATGTAGCTGGAACCATAATCACCTTCCCGATCCCCATCGCTTAGGTATTCAACACGGCCATCAATAGCATCGACAATTTGCCTAGATAGGGGAGATGTATGAATAAAACCTTTGATGACTAATTCAATATCCCCATCACCCGTAACATCCAACGGAAGGCAGCTAGAACGTGAGTAGTAACAACCGTTTTGCTTGGCAAGATAAAAGGGCTTGTCACCATAAGCACTCAACGGCGACAAGGTATAGCGAGCAGCGGGGCTACCATCCACATCGTGTCCATAATAAGACCACAGGCCTTCCGGGTGGTTATACCAGTTGCCAAACATGTAGCGGGAAGTAATGCGTGGCATTGGAGGCGATGATTGAGAGTAATTATCTGAATTGGGGAGGTAGGTAAAAGTGCCCTCACATGTACCGCTGGTATTATCATGTAGATACATTGCACTATCGTAAGCGTCGGAATGAGCCCCTACAAACAAATCAAAACAACCGTCACCATTTAAATCAGGTAGTCCCGCCCAAAAATGGTTTTGCACATGGGGGGCAAGATCAATAGCAGTAGTTGTAACATTCAAAAAAGAAATACCACCAGTAGGGTCGCCATCTACATCTCCTGCATCACCTGTATCGTCTACATCACCCACGCTGTCACCACCGTTGGTCACGCCCCCGAAATTCGCAGTAAATACCCAGTCGGCATTATTACACCCACCAAGCCTGCCCAAGCCCAAGGTAATGCCGTCCACACAGACAAACAGGCCATCCTGCGTACCAACATCTGAAAACAGCATGTATTGGTCATTGTTCATGCACTGGGTATATTCCGTTGCCTCAGCACCGACACACACCGCGATATAATCATTGGGTGCTACGCTGTCGTAGGTCATCCAACGGCCGACACATTGCCAATGGGGGTCGTTGCCTTCTTTACAATCTGCTGTAGCAATAAATACCGCGACCTCAGCAATAGGCTCTGTCGGTATATCTGGGTTTACAGGGACCTCAGGCATATCGACCACTTCTTCGCCACTGCCCAACGGCCCTACTAAATTTTCCGTAAATACCCAGTCTGCGTTATTACACCCACCAAGCCTGCCCAAGCCCAAGGTAATGCCGTCCACACAGACAAACAGGCCATCCTGCGTGCCAACATCTGAAAACAGCATGTATTGGTCATTGTTCATGCACTGGGTATATTCCGTTGCCTCAGCACCGACGCACACCGCGATATAATCATTGGGTACTACGCTGTCGTAGGTCGTCCAACGGCCGACACATTGCCAATGGGGGTCGCTGCCTTCTTTACAATCTGCTGTGGCAACAAATACCACCACCGGATCAACAGGGGCCATGGGTATATCTGGGCTTGCAGGCACATCGGGAATATCCAGTATGGGCAGTGAATTCTCAGCTATCCCCCCGGAATTATTCTCATCGGCAATCCAGTGCCAAGTTCTAACGGAGTTCGAACGATGCTGCCAATTCCACAAACGAGGAGTGGCTGATATCGTCGCGCAGCTGGCATTGGCCCAACCTTCAATTAGCACTTCTATCCTTGACTGCAGGCGCGCTCTTCGCAATTCATCGGTCTCAAAATAATAACCCGCCGCCAGCGTCAGTACGCTTTGTATATTGTGGCTATCCGTATACCAGGGCCACCACTCACTGTCTGTCCGTTTAGAGGCGTCGGCATGGGCACTGGCAAAATACAATAATTCGCTGTCTTCGTTAGTACTGTTACAACTATGCGCTTTTACCCGGTCGTACTCAGGCAACCTGTCGTACTCTCCCAAGGCCTCATTGTATGAGGAGGTAAAACCATAGAGATCAAGGGCATTGGACATATTCCGCAACATATCCGGTATATCGCTGTTACCCGTTATCCAATAACTTTGCCAAAGAAAATCAACAATATTCTCACTCATCCACGGTGAAAAACCACGGGCATTACTCTCCCCGGTGGGCGCACTGCTGGCGGATACATTACCTTCATGAACATCTATGTTGTGAGTCCAGGCACCACTTTTGGGCGTCCATCCATAATCACTATCCCATTGCTTTTCGGTTTGCTGCATATCTTTCAGCGCATCGATACGCTCAATTAAATGGGACAAAACAGTCGCATTGCCCGTCATTTCAAATACATTGATTTCAGCAAGCCCAACAAGTCCCGCTGCGCGCTCGGTAAAGGCTTTATTTTCACTGTCAAATTCATCGCGCGTCGAGGGTTGGTAGTTACCCAAGTCGGCCTGCAAGGCCATATTGACGATCAATGTTTCATCCCATTGACTGTCGTCTCCCAACAGCGCCCAAGCCAATTTGGCTTGCTGTGGCGCAATATACTTACCATCCGCACAAGCGACTGTATCGTAAGTCCAGCAACCTGAACCACCACTACTGGAAGGTGGCGAACCGTCATTGCGCACATAGGAAAAATAGAACTGCTTGGATAAAAAGGCTTCTTTTAAAAACTCAACACGCCCGGTTGCCAGATAGGATGTGAACATTGCAGTAGCGCGATCAAACAACCAATTTGCCTTACTCGATTTGCTGAAATCAAGCCCTCCTGCCCAATCATCAAACTGGGATAAGCGAAAATCTTCAAAGACAGTTTCCGAACTAGTCGCGATTGCGTAAGGCGAAGTAAGGCCCGAGCGTGCCAAATATTCATTATCATGGAGTGCGAATATCCTGGGGAAGGGTAAATTATTTTTATCTGCACCTGCAGATGCCCAACCCTCACTGTGGGAGCGCTCTACAACTCTTTCCACATCCGACCCTTGATTCGTAATGCGAAGATTGATATTGCCATCACGCATATCAATGTTATCAATTTGTACTGTTATCGAACGAATAGAGTTATCTAACCAGTGGTATATCAACCCAGCTTCAACATAGGCGGGCAACTCAGTCGTGCCAAGCATGACTTTAATCTCACCAACATCAAACACCTGCCCTTTTGCAATAGGCAGACCGAAGGTGATTAGCTCGCTGTTAAGTGGAGAAATTGTCGCGTCAGCCTGTAGGGTGACGTGTGTATCAAGAGCATGTGTTATGGAGGAAATAAAAACTGTTATAAAAAGACAGTATATTGTCAAAAAATTTCGGCAGCGATCCTTCATGAAAAAATCCTTTTAAAACAATCATTAAATAATGCAATACAAAAAATTAAATTATTAAACGCCACAGAGTGAAGCGACCGCCATAGCAAACAACAAAAAATAATGATAGCTGCATACGTCTCACTACGAAAAAATATATTAAAAGATATATTTCATAAACGCGCCGCCAGTTGCAGCAGCGATCCCTGCCGATAATCTTCACAAATGTTAGTACGTTGCGAGGTGGCCGAGCAATACCTGCTGGCACGTCTTACCCCCCGCTCATCCACCAATTGAAATTTGAGGCGGATAAAGGCTGTATAGCAGATAAAAATATTGCGTTAATGAAATACGTCCAACAGAGCATATCGGGGCAGACGCGAAGAATTCCCATCGACTCACGGCACACCTCTAAGTTTCGAACATAGCCCTAGCCATAGAGCTAGAAAGCATTGTCATTTTTAGTATGGATGTCTGGCTATATTATTTGTGGATGTCTGGCTATATTATTTGCTGCAGGTGAATATTTTTGATGGTGTCTGAATCAACCAGCGCTGCTTGCGGTCGAGCAATAGACTAGAAAGCTCAGAGAAAATTCAGAGAAAATTCACTATAAAAAAACACTCCCAGCCTGATCCTATTTTGCGCTTTTTTAAGTCCAAACAATCACGACGAGCAACTAAGATGGGACAATCCACCCACCGCAAAGAATTCAGGCGGTTTCAATCGATAGTATTTATCCTCCACTGCCTTCGACTGCTCTGCAT
>MAAU01000058.1 GCA_002162825.1 Gammaproteobacteria bacterium 54_18_T64 | reverse complement strand
ACCTTGTGCCCATCATCGCGCAGCCAGACATACATCGCCGGTATCACCATCAGGGTGAGTATGGTTGACGAGGCGAGGCCAAACATCAGGGCCACACCCATGCCGTGCAGCATGGCGTCGGGTAGTATAAAGGCGGCCCCGGCAATGCCCGCCAGGGCGGTGAGAAAAATGGGCTTGGCGCGAATGGCCGCCGCCTCCAGGGCGGCGGTGCGTATCGGTACGCCCTGCGCGCTTTGCATGTGGATGAATTCAATCAACAGAATTGAGTTGCGCACCACGATGCCCGAGAGGGCAATCAGGCCAATGGTGGAGGGCATGGAGTAGGTGGCATCCATAATCCAGTGACCCAAAATAATGCCAGAAAAGCCCAGAGGTACGGGCAGCAGTACCACCAGCGGTGTTTTAAAACTGCTGAACTGGCCGACCACTAAGATGTAAATGCCGAGTATGGCGTAGTTAAAGGCGGAACCGAGCTCGACAAAGGTCTCTTTGGTGACATCCCATTCGCCCATCCACAGCAGAGTTGGTTTGCTCTCATCTTCTGGCTGGTTGAAGTAGCGCACCTCGGGCTGCATGCCCTCGGGCCAAGCCATGGTTTTGATGATTTGCTCGACGTCGTGCAGGGCGTACATCGGTGCGTCGCGGTGCTCACCACGAATACTGGCCATTACCAGGTCGGCGAAGCGGCCATCGCGGCGATAGATGGGATAGGAGGCGGATTCATGGGTAATGGTGACCACATCGCCCAGCTCTCGGGTTTCGCCGCTCATGGTGGGGATGGGTGTCGACAGCAGGCGCTCACCGACAAACAGTGACTCCTTGGGTTGGCGCAGCACGATGGGGATGGGGTTGCGACCATAGCCACGGTGAGAGTAGCCCAGGTCGACACCCTGCAGTAGGGCGGCGAGGGTGCTGTAGACAACGCCTTCGTCGACCTGGTGGAAGTCGAGATTTTCCTGGTCAATGGCGATGCGCATGCGCAGCGGTGGGTTGCCGAGGGAGTTGTCGGTTTCGGCCAGGGCGGGCACCTGGTCAATGGCCTGCTGGATTTTGCGTGCGCTGGCGCGGCGGGTTGCGGCATCGGGGCCGTAGACCTCGGCCATCACAATATAAGGTGCCGGTGGTCCCGGTGGAGATTCGACCAGTTCTACCGTGGTGTGCTCCGGTAGTTTGAGGGCCTTTAAGCGTTGGCGAATTTCCATGGCGATGTGGTGGCTCTCGCGCTCGCGTTCCCAGGTGGACGACAGGCGGATGCGCACCTCACCCAGTTCTGGAGAATTACGCAGGTAGTCCTGGCGCACCAGACCGTAAAAATTAAAGGGCCCGGCGACACCGGCATAGAGTTGCATGGTTTGAATTTCTTCAATGTCACCAATCAAATTGGCGGCTTGCACCAGAATGCGGTCGGTCGCTTCGAGGGTGGCGCCCTCGGGTAGATCAAACTGTATTTGAATGTCCTGCTTATCATCGAAGGGCATGATTTTGAACAGCACCAGCTCATGGTAGGGGATCAAAAAAGTCAGCAGGGTGAAACCAACGATGGCAAAGACGGTGTGCTTGGCGCGCTTGCGGCTGCTCAATAGGCTGCCCAGGCAGGCGCGAACGGCGCTGCCAAAAATACCGCCCTGAGCCTCTTTTTCGTCCTCGAGCTTGTCAGCGGCCGACTCGGAGGCTGTGTCGTCGCCGTCGGGGCGTAGTTTCAACATTGCCCAGGGCACCACTGTAAAGGCGAGAATCAGTGAAAAGATCATCGCTGAAATGGCGGCAATGGGAATGGGCTCGAGAAAGGGCGCGATAAAACCGTGGATGAAGAGCATCGGCAGCATCGCCATGACCACGGTGAAGGTGGCGATAATGGTTGGGTTGCCAACTTCGGCGACGCCGTCAATGGTGGCCTGTAGGACGCTGCGTCCGTCGCGCATTTTCCAGTGCCGAGAGACATTCTCAATCACCACAATGGCGTCGTCGGCGAGAATGGCGATGGAGAAAATGATGCCGTACATGGTCAGGCGGTTGAGTGTGACGTCGAGTAACCAGCAGGTGAAAAAGGTTAACAGGATGGTCGAGGGCACGACGAGTAGCACTACAATGCCCTCTCGCCAACCCAAAAAGGCCGCCATAATAATAACGATGGCGGCGGTGGCGAGAATCAAGTGGAGCATCATCTCGTTGGATTTGTGACCCGCCGTTTCACCGAAATCGCGGGTGATGGCGACATTGATGTCGTCGGGGATCAGGTCGCCGCGTACCAGTTCAAGGCGCTTTAGGACCCCTTCGCTAATGGCCACTCCGTTGGCGCCATTGCGCTTGCCGATGGCCAGGGTCACGGCGGGCAGCCGCTCGTAGTTTTTGCCCTTAGCACTCTCATCGCCACTGACCGGCAGTAGCTGTGATACGCGGTGCTCGCCCAGGCTGGCGCCGATCACCACCTTGGCGACATCGCGCAGGTATACGGGGCGACCATCGGCAGTGGTAATCACCAGCAAGCCAATTTCTGTGGTGCTGTGCAGTGTCTGGCCAACGATGACGGGGGTCAGTTGATTGGTGTTACGTAAACTACCGGCGGCAAATGAGAGGTTGGCATTGCGTACTTTTTCGACCACCTGGTTGAGGGTGATGCCGTAGAGGGAGAGTAGTTCGGGGTCGGGCTCAATACGCAGTTCCTTGGGGTGGCCGCCGATAATATAGGTCAGGCCGACATCGTCGACCTTGATGATTTCGTGCTTTAACTCTTCACTTAAATCGTAGAGGGTTTCGGCACTCCAACGCCCCTTGTTACCGGGCTTGGGTGACAGGGTGAGGACCACGACGGCGGCATCGTCGATGCTGCGGCCGATCACTAGTGGAGGAGGTAAGTTGGCTGGCACGCGATAACGATTGGCGTCGATGGCGTCATTGACCCGCGCCACGGCGGCATCGTCGTCGAAGCCGGTGTCAAAGCGTACCGTCAGGGCAATGCCATCGTCGCGGGTCATCGAGTAGACATGCTCGACATTGTCGATGCCCTTGAGAATATCCTCAAAGGGTTTGGTGACGAGTTCCACCACATCCTCGGCCTTGAGGCCGGGGATGGTGATAAAGATGTCGACGAAGGGTACGGTGATCTGTGGGTCTTCTTCTTGGGGCATGCTCAGCAGCGCCATGCTGCCGAGAATGACGGAAACAATCAACATCAGTGGCGTTAGTGCCGATTGAATAAAGCCCTGGGTGATGCGCCCCGCGATACCTATAGCCACAGTTATTCTCCCGCGCTATTGGCTTGGGTGGGGCTCGTACGCGGCGGCTGTAGCGTTTGTATCAGGGTATCGCCGCTTTGCAGGCCCGATAGTACCTCGATTCCCGTGGCGAGCTGGGTGCCGGGTTGAATGACGATTTCACTACCGTCGCTGAGATAGACAAAGCTCAGGCCGTAGCGGCGGTGAATGTAGCTGTTGGGAATGACATAGGCCTGGCGTTGATCGGTGGAAACCCAGACCCTGACCCGTTCACCGACAAAAAAATCACCGAGGTTGTCGACCTCGACATCGGCCACCACACGACCGTTGTCGAGCTCGGGATAAACCTGTGAGACGGTACCCTGGCGTCGGGAAGACAGATTGGCATTATTGCCAGTGTCGAGCATACCTCGCTCGGCGACCCATACCTTGTCATCTTTATTGATAAAGCGGGCGTGGCGCTCGGGCAGCAACAGGCGCAGGATATAGCTGTCGGCGGCGATATCGGCAATCGCCTCGCCAGGCATTACCACAGCACCGTGGGTGACCTTGACACTCAATACCCGACCGCGGGCTGGGGCCAGCACATCGCCCTGGGCTTGCGCCTCACGCACCACATCCTGATCTAATTTAAGCGCGGCAATATCGGCGCTGACCACGTCGACCCGGGTTTCTGATTTGTCGAGTTCAGCCTGACTGGCCTTACCAGTTTTACGCAGGGTTGCCACTCTTTTCAAGGTGGTTTTGGCCAGTTGTAACTGAGCATTCAGCGAGCGTAGTTTCGAGGCAAAGGCGGCGATTTGTAATCTTTGTTTTTCGTCGCGCACCAGGGCCAGTTTCTGCCCAGCCTCGACAACATCGCCCTCATCTACCAGTAGTTCCACCAGAGTGCCGCCGATACGGGCTCGCCCTTGAGTCACGTCCATGGATTGCACCGAGGCAAATACCGACTTTAAGTCATAAACGCTTTGTTGCTTGACCTGGTAGGTGCTGGATTCGGCGCTGGCTGCGGGGCTGAGGACGGCGAATAAAAAAATCGCTGGAGTGCTAAAGCGACAGAGGGTGATTAGGCTCTTTAGGATGGGCTGCATTGCCAAGGGTTTCCTGTCTGTGTCATCGATAGATAGACGCGTTATTATATTATGCGCGCTAAAAAGGGTACTGGTTAGTTTACAAAGCAGGAACTTTACGTAAAAGCCTCGGCCTGGAGGAGGGCATTAACTGCCTTTGAGGGTGCCGATTAAGACAATGGGGTGGTTTTGAGGGATTTTGGCGCAATAGGCTCGGGGCGAGTTGGCCGGCAGATATTTGTCAGCAAGCTTAATTTGGGCGCGCTTATGGTTTGCGGCGGATGGCATCCGTTCTGACCGGGTATACCCCGTTTTCCCTGTCTTTGAAAAATTGCTTGAGGGTCTTTTTGACCGAGAGGAAGGCGATGTCCTGCCAGGGGATTTGGTCTTCCTCAAAGAGCTCGACTTCGAGGGACTCAATGCCCGGAGAAAATTCGGGTTTTTCCAGTTCGCCGCGAAAAAACACATAGACCTGATTGATGTGGGGGATGTCTATCATGCTGTACAGCTCGAGGGAGTGCAGGTGGGCATTGGCCTCTTCCACGCATTCGCGCACGGCACCTTCGAGCATGGTCTCACCGTTCTCCATAAATCCGGCGGGCAGGGTCCAGTAGCCATAGGCGGGCTCAATGGCACGACGGCAGAGTAGTACCCGGTTTTCATAGACGGGGATGCAGCCGGCAATAATGCAGGGATTCTGGTAGTGTATGGTTTCACAGCCATCACAAATGTGCCGGTGGCGATCGTCCCCTTCGGGGATGCGATGGCTGATGCCACCGCCGCAATTACTGCAATATTTCAATGTGCTCGTTGATCCTGAATAAATTATGACAACTCGTTGTCTCGAGTATACCCCTGCCGACTGAAAAGCAGGAGATAAACAGATAGGTTTTTATTGGTGCTAAAGAAAATCTCCGATCAGCTCGCCGTCTTATCGCGCGAAGCCCTGCAGCCAACAGAGGGTAGCCGCGAAGCAGCCGTGTTACTCGCCTTAACGCGCGAGGCCGATCCCCAATTGGTGTTTACCCAGCGCGCGCAGCATATGAACAGTCATCCCGGGCAGGTGGCCTTTCCGGGGGGCAAGTGGGAGCAGGGTGACAGCAGTCTACTGTTTACCGCTCTGCGAGAAAGTCAGGAAGAGGTGGCGCTGGCACCGGCAGAGGTTGAGGTGATTGCCAAATTGCCACAGCGTCGTACCCGCCTGGGGGTGCAGGTGACCCCCTACCTGGGTTTTATTCGTCCCGGCCTGGATTTGCGAGCCGACCCCGGCGAACTGGAGGCGATCTTTCACGTGCCCCTGTCGTACCTGCTGGAGCCGAGTCATTTAATTAAGAAACAAGTGGATGTGTTGGGCAGTTGGTGCTGGATGCCCTGCTATCATTATGAGGGCTATACCATCTGGGGCTTCACCCTGACGGTGCTGGTCGACATGCTCAATCGCGTGTTTGCTGTGGGCTTGAATGCCGAGGTTGATAAAGCCGACCTGCCCGCCGATATTCGCCAACGTTTTCCGCAATTTCCCGAGGGCGAGCTCCCCGCTACGCTATAAATTTGCCCCTCCAAAAAAAGGGGGCTAAAAAGAGGTGAGTAAATGATTTATCAATACGAAGACCGTGTGCCGACATTGGGCAAGGATGTGTTTGTCGCCCCGAGTGCCGATGTTATTGGCTCGGTAAATTTGGGTGACCAGGTCAGTGTCTGGTTTGGTGCGGTGATACGCGGCGATACCGATATTATTAATATTGGAGCCGGTACCAATGTTCAGGACACCGCCGTTATTCACACCGACCCGGGCATACAGGCCAATATTGGTTGTAATATCACCATCGGTCACTGTGCGATGATCCACGGCTGTACCATTGGTGATAATTCGCTGATTGGCATTAATGCGGTGATTCTTAATGGCGCGGTGATTGGTAAAAATTGTCTGATTGGCGCCAATGCCCTGGTGCCGGAGGGTATGGTGATTCCCGATAATTCTATGGTGCTCGGCACTCCGGCGAAAATCGTGCGCCAGCTGGACGAAAAAACCATTGCTGTACTACAGAATTCGGCAGCGATTTACATTGAAAAGGCGGCGAGCTTTCGCAGCTCTTTGACTCCCCTGGATTTACCCTCCTGATGTGCCATTGCCTGGTGCTGTCGGAGTTGATGCTGTCATTACAAATGGCTTGGGCGGAATGATGACTGTTGGTAGTAAGGTGCTCAGTGTTAGCGCCAGCGGCGATGCTGAGGAGGGGCCGGTGGTCTCCCCCTGCGTCTCCATTTGCGCTCTCGATGGCGATGAGATCTGCACCGGCTGCCATCGCAGTGGCGAAGAAATTCGTCAGTGGATTTTGCTGGACAATACCGAGCGCCGGGCAGTGCTTAACAAGGCCCGTGAACGCAGCAAGGTCGGCAACCCCTTTGTTTGACGTTTAAGTCGGCGCTCAGTGCTCGTCCGGCCTGGTTTCGAGTACTTGCCAGACCTTCAGTTTGCCAATCATTTTTTCCGACAGGGCTAAAACTTCCAGTCGATAGTTGCCTATACTGAAGCTGACCTTGGCGTCGGGGAAGCTCTCGATGTGCTCGAGGGCCAGGCCGTTGAGGGTTTTCGGCCCGTCGACGGGCAGGTCCCAGTGGGTGGTTTTGTTGATGTCGCGAATATTGGCGGTACCATCGATTAGGTAACAGCCGTCATCTTGCTTGGCGATTTCGTCCTCGTGCTCGAAAATATTGGTGGTGAAATCACCGACGATCTCTTCGAGGATGTCGTCAAGGGTGGCCAGGCCCTCTATCTCTCCGTATTCGTCAACCACCAGCCCGAGGCGATACTTATTTTTCTGGAAGTTGATCAGTTGAATATTCAGGGGCGTTTCGGCGGGGATGAAGTAGGTGGGGTTGGTGAAGCGCTTGATGGCCTCTTTGGTCAGCTCACCCTCACCGCCACGCAAGATACGACTGACCTTGCGCATATGGAGAATGCCCACTATCTGATTGATATCGCCCTCGTAGACCGGTAGGCGTGTGTGCTCGGTGTTGACGATTTGCTCGACTAGGGTGTCGATGTCATCTTCCAGATTGAGCCCGAGAATCTCACTGCGCGGCACCATAATGTCGTTGACGTCAATCTTTTCCAGATCGAGCACACTGATCAACATATCCTGATGGCGTGCGGAGAGGTTCTCCTCTTTGGCCTCATCGACCACCGTGCGCAGCTCTTCCTTGCTGAGACTGTCGTCGAGCTTTTTTAAGGGATTAAAGCCGAGCAGGCGTACCAGGGCATTGGACAGATGATTGACTATCCATACCAGGGGGTAGGCTATTTTCAGTAGGGGTTTGAGAATATGACTGGCCTTAAAGGCCACACTCTCGGGGTGTAGGGCGGCGATGGTTTTTGGTGTCACCTCGGCAAAGATTAGGATGGTAAAAGTGAGGCCGAGGGTGGCGACGACAATGCCCAGTTCCGGCCCAAACAGGCGGGTACTGATGATGGAGGCGATGATAGAGGCGAGAATATTGACCGCGTTATTGCCAATCAGAATAATGCCGATCAGGCGGTCGGGGCGCTCGAGCAGCTTCTGTGCGCGTCGGGCGCCACGGTTTTTTTTAGCAAGATGTTTCAGCCGGTAGCGGTTGAGAGACATCATGCCGGTTTCGGAGCCAGAGAAAAAAGCAGAGATAATCAGTAGGCCAGTCAGCACACTGGCAAGCAACCATATCGGGGCGTCGTTCAACGAGGGTTTAACCTCTCACAGCTAAGGGTCGCTCATGTTGAAGGAGTTTGCGCTGCTTGGCAACTTGGATTGTAGCTGGGTATTAGCTCAAAACCACTTCGAGGACAAACTTGGAGCCCCAAAAGGCGAGCATTAATGAGCTGAAACCGCCGAGTGTCCACAGCGTGGCGGTTTTCCCCCGCCAGCCCCAGCGGAAATGCCCCCATAGCAAGGTGCCGTAGAGCAACCAGGCAACGATGGAGAACACCGTCTTATGTACCAGGTGCTGGGCAAAAAAGTTATCGACAAAGAGTAGGCCGCTGACCAGCGCCAGGGTGAGCAGGGTAAAACCGGTAATCAGTAGACTAAATAGTAGGCTTTCCATGGTTTGTAGGGGCGGCAGTATGCGCATCAGGGCGCTGCTGTGGTGCTGGTGCAGTTGTCGGTTCTGGTAGGTGAGAAAAAGTGCCTCGAGAGCGGCAATACTCAACAGGCTGTAGGCAATAATAGAGAGCAGTATATGTAGGCTTAAGCCCAGGGGCAGGCTGTTGCGGGGTGGGCTCTGCCAGATGGGTAGTAAAGACAGGGCCAGTGCCAGGGCGCTGAGGGGGAAGAGCAAGAGGAAAAGGCTGTGTAGGGGGCTGCGTAGGCTGCCGCTCACCACCATGCAGTTAATGACAAGGGATATCGCCACCGATAATGGTAGCAAGCTGAAATCGGTGCCCGAGGCGGTAAATATCTGCTGCCAACTGGTGACAGAGTGTGCCGCCAGGGCGAGCCCGCTCAGCCCGAGGACGAGGCCTCTTGAGCTTGTGGCGGGGGCGGCGGAGGTTTGCAGGCTGGCGCGCACCTGCAAAGCGAAGGCAGATAAATAGCAGGCTATCGCTATTAAAGAGGCTAATTGTACGGACATAAACAGCTGTTCGAGTTGATCAGATCCGTCGAGTTTGGCACAGAAAGTCAGTGGCGCAAAGCACGACCGACTATGGGATCAATGCCTCCCCCCAGGTGATATGTTGAGCGTTGGTGTCGCCGGATTGTGGTGCAGTGGTTGCTACATTGATGCCGGCGAGCGTTTTGATCGGTTATACTGAGGGGCTAAATACCCTAATTGCTTGTGCCTAACTTTAGTGGGAACCGAATTACCATGGCTCTATTTGAAAACCTCAGCGACCGCCTTTCCCATAGCCTGAAAGCCATTTCTGGCAAATCGACCCTCACCGAAGAAAACATTAAGGATACCCTGCGCGAAGTGCGCATGGCGCTACTGGAGGCCGATGTCGCCCTGCCGGTGGTGAAGACCTTTATCGACCAGGTGCGCGACAGGGCTGTCGGTCAGGAGGTTAACCTTAGTCTTAACCCGGGCCAGCAATTTCTAAAGATCGTCCAGGATCAGCTCGAGTTGGTGATGGGCGCCAGCAATGAGAGCCTCGATCTCGCTGCAGCACCGCCGGCGGTGATATTAATGGCTGGCTTGCAGGGTGCGGGTAAAACCACCTCGGTGGCCAAGCTGGCTCGCTATCTCAGCGAACGGGAAAAGAAAAAGGTGATGGTGGTCAGTGCCGACGTCTATCGCCCGGCGGCGATTAAACAGCTGGAGGTGTTGGCGGCAGAGGTGGGGGCTGAGTTCTTCCCCAGTGCCACGGAGCAGAGCCCGGTCGACATCGTCAATGGGGCCCTGGCGGCGGCGCGCAAAAGTTTTGCCGATGTGTTGATCGTCGATACCGCGGGTCGTTTGCATATCGATGAAACCTTGATGACGGAAATCAAGGATCTTCACGCGGCCGTCAAGCCGGTGGAAACCCTGTTCGTGATCGATGCCATGATTGGTCAGGATGCGGTGAATACCGCCAGTGCCTTTAATGAGGCCCTACCGCTGACTGGTGTTATTTTGACCAAGGTCGATGGCGATGCCCGCGGTGGTGCGGCGCTTTCGGTGCGTCAAATCACCGGCAAGCCAATCAAATTCCTCGGTGTCGGTGAAAAAACCGATGCCCTCGAGCCTTTCCACCCTGAGCGAGTGGCCTCGCGCATCCTTGGCATGGGCGACATGCTCTCGCTGATCGAGGAAGTCGAGCGCAAGGTCGATAAAAAGAAAGCCGACAAGCTAATTAAGAAGGTACAAAAGGGCAAACGTTTTGACCTCAACGATCTGCGGGATCAGCTGCAGCAAATGCAGAATATGGGCGGTATGGGCACCATGCTCGAAAAGTTACCGGGCATGGGCAATATGGCGCAGATGGCGGAGCAGGCGAATTTAAATTCTCAGTTGGGTGGCATGTCGGTGATTATCGATTCGATGACGCTGGCGGAAAGGTCCAACCCCGATATTCTCAATGGCTCACGCAAACGGCGCATCACCCAGGGCTCGGGTACTAGTATTCAAGACCTCAATCGCCTACTCAAGCAGTATAAGCAAATGAGTAAAATGATGAAGAAAATGAAAGGCAAGGGCATGCATAAAATGATGCGCGGCATGGAGAGCATGATGGCGCAGAGTGGTGCTCAGGGCGGGGGGATGCCACCAGGGGGGGGGCGTCGCTAAGTATTCGAAAAATGTTCGGCGAAGGTGGTTTCCATTAGCTTTTATTTAACGTAAAATATCGCGCCTTTCCGTAGGCCTGTCAGTGGGTTTCCTGCGTCATTTGTTTTAAGACGTAATGGAAGCCGTGTTGGGGTGTTGTTGATGCCCTGTTCAGGTTCTGCGTAATGTACGTCCGGATGGCTACTTGCCTTCGGAAACACCGATACAAATAGGAAAACAGATTTCATGGTCACAATACGTCTGGCACGTG
>MAAU01000046.1 GCA_002162825.1 Gammaproteobacteria bacterium 54_18_T64 | reverse complement strand
TTACGGGCGGTGCGAATAACTCGGCAGGCAATTTCGCCGCGATTGGCAATTAAAATTTTATCGAACATAGTCTGATCTTCCCCGTAGCTAAAGGGTGTTTTCGCTTCAGCTACTACTAGTTTCTACATTAAGTTATCTATTTAACTAATTGTTCTATATCTAGTTATAAGCTAGCAGCCTTACATTCTGAAGACGCCAAACTTGGTTTCTTCAATCTCTTTATTGAGGCTGGCCGAGATGCACAAACCGAGTACGGTACGGGTGTCAGCGGGGTCGATAATGCCATCGTCCCAAATCCGTGCCGAGGCAAAGTAGGGGTGGCCCTGCTTCTCGTAGAGGTCGATCACCGGCTGTTTGAAGGCCGCCTCCTCCTCTTCACTCCAGGTTTCACCCTTACCTTCAATCTGGTCGCGCTTAACGCTGGCGAGTACGCCACCTGCCTGTTCGCCACCCATCACCGAAATGCGCGCATTGGGCCACATGAAAAGGAAGCGGGGGTCGTAGGAGCGCCCGCACATGCCGTAGTTACCGGCACCGAAGGAGCCGCCAATAATGATGGTGAATTTGGGCACCTTGGCACAGGCTACGGCCGTCACCAGTTTGGCACCGTGTTTGGCGATGCCGCCGGCCTCGTACTGCTTGCCGACCATAAAGCCGGTGATGTTTTGCAGGAAGACCAGGGGGATTTTTCGCTGGGCGCAAAGTTCGATAAAGTGCGCGCCCTTTTGTGCTGACTCACCGAACAGAATGCCGTTGTTGCCGAGTATGCCCACCGGGTAGCCGTGAATGCGGGCAAAGCCGCAAACAAGGGTGGCACCGTAGAGGGCCTTAAATTCGTCGAATTCGGAACCATCGACCACGCGGGCGATAACTTCACGCACGTCGTAGGGCTTCTTCGTGTCCTTGGGCACCACGCCGTAAATGTCTTTGGCATCGTAGAGGGGCTCGACGGACTCTTTGACATCGAGCTGTTTTGGCTTGACGCGGTTGAGGCGGCCAACGGCCTGGCGCGCCAGTTGCAGGGCGTGGTGGTCATTCTGCGCGTAGTGGTCGGTCACGCCCGAGGTGCGACAGTGCACATCGGCGCCGCCCAGCTCTTCGGCGCTGACGATTTCACCGGTCGCCGCTTTAACCAGGGGTGGGCCACCGAGAAAGATGGTGCCCTGTTCCTTGACGATAATTGACTCGTCGGCCATGGCCGGCATATAGGCGCCACCGGCGGTACACGAGCCCATCACCACGGCGATTTGCGGAATGCCCTTGGAGGACATCACCGCTTCGTTAAAGAAGCTGCGACCAAAGTGCAGGCGGTCGGGGAAGATCTCGGCCTGCATCGGTAAAAAGGCACCGCCGGAATCGACCAGATAAATACAGGGCAGATTATTTTCATCGGCGATGGTCTGGGCACGAATTTGCTTGGTGCAGGTCAGCGGGTAGTAGGTGCCACCCTTGACTGTGGGGTCGTTGACCACAATCAGGCACTCCTGGCCGGCGACGCGGCCAATGCCGGTGATCAGACTGGCACCGGGCACATAGTCGTCATAACACTCCCAGGCGGCAAATTGTGAGAATTCTAAGAAGGGGCTGCCGGGGTCGAGCAGATGCTTCAGGCGATCGCGGGGCAGTAGCTTGCCGCGCCCTTCGTGGCGGTCGCGGGATTTCTGATTGCCACCGAGACTGAGCTGGGCGATCTTCTCATTCAGGTCATCGACAATGCTCTGCATTTGCGCGGCGTTGTCGGCAAATTCGGTGGTGCGGGTGTTGATTTTCGACTTCAGTACGGCCATGGAAGGAGTTCTCTTTGGCTAGCCCGAGGGCTGGAATTAGTGAGGAGGCTCTAATCATTCTAATTAGAGGCCCCTTAAAGCTGATGCTAATGCAGGTTATTTTTCGAGCGCCTTGGGAAAGGTGGCGCGATGAAAACCGTTGTAGGCCTCGTTGTTGCGTTCGGCGCGCTTGATTTTTCGGCCCAGGGGTGAACTCAGGCACAGCGAGCTGCCGCCATCGACCTTCAGTGTTACGCCATTAATGTATTTGGCGCCATCGCTGAGCAAATAGCAGACCGCCGAGCTGACTTCCGACTCGGTGCCGACCCGGTTGAGGGGCACGGACTCGGGGAAGTGGGGAATGCACTCGACCATTTCCGGATCTTCATAGGTGTCGAGGCCGGAGGAGGCGAGATAGCCTGGCGCCACGGCATTGAGTCGTACGCCGGCATAGGCCCACTCGACGGCGGCCGTTTGGGTAAAGTTCTCCATGCCGGCGCGCGAGGCACCAGAGTGGCCCATGCGCGGCATGCCGCCAAAATTGTCGGCGGTAATATTGACGATGGCGCCACCGTGCTCCTTCATCGATTTCAGGAAGACCGCCTTGGAGACAATAAAGCCGCCGAGCAAGTTGGTGCGCACCACGGCGAGAAAGCCGTTGGGGCTAATATTTTCCAGGTCGGCGGGGAACTGACCGCCGGCATTGTTGACCAGGCCGTGGATCAGCCCGTGGTCGGCAACAAAACGATCGATAACGCTCTCGACGGTCTCGGCATCGCGAATATCGGCACAACCGTAGTCGACGATGGCTCCGGGGTTGTCGCCCTCGATCTCGGCTTTCACCGCGAGTAATTTTTCCTCGGTGCGGCCCATCATCAAGATGGTGGCGCCCAGTGAGGCCAGCTCGTGAGCGATGCAGCGGCCAAAGCCACTGCCGGAACCGGTAACCAGTATCGTTTTGCCCTTAAAGTGGTCGGCTTGCAGTACAGATTGATAGCTCATAGTCATTCCCTTTTCGGTGGCCCCTCAGTGGGCAATTATTGTTAGTCTTACCGTTAATTTAAGATTGTTTTGCTTTAGAATCAAGATGTTATTTTGATTCGTTAAAGAGCTCTCTACCTACCAGCATGCGCCGGATTTCCGAGGTGCCGGCGCCAATTTCATAGAGCTTGGCATCGCGTAGTAAGCGCCCGGTGGGGTACTCATTAATGTAGCCATTGCCACCCAGGGCCTGTATCGCCTGCAGGGCCATCTGCGTGGCTTTCTCGGCGGTATATAAGATAACAGCGGCGGCATCTTTACGCGAGTCTTCGCCACGATCACAGGCCTTAGCCACCGCGTAAAGGTAAGCGCGGGAGGTGTTGAGATCAACGTACATATCGGCCAATTTGCCCTGCATGAGCTGGAATTCACCAATCGGCTGGTCGAACTGTTTGCGGTCGTGGTAATAGGGGATGACGATGTCCATGCAAGCCTGCATCAGACCAACGGGGCCACCCGAGAGCACGGTGCGTTCAAAGTCGAGGCCCGACATCAGCACTTTCACGCCCTGGTTTTCCTTGCCGAGAATGTTTTCGGCGGGCACTTCGCAGTCTTCAAATACCAGCTCGCCGGTGTTGGAGCCACGCATGCCCAGCTTGTCGAGTTTCTGGGCTCGGCTAAAGCCAGGGAAGTCGCGCTCGACGATAAAAGCGGTAATCCCTTTTGAGCCCTTGGCGGCATCGGTTTTGGCGTAAATCACGTAGGTGTCGGCGTCGGGGCCGTTGGTGATCCAGAATTTGTTGCCATTGAGAACATAGCGGTCGCCCTTTTTCTCGGCGCGCAGCTTCATGCTCACCACATCGGAGCCGGCACCGGGCTCGCTCATGGCCAGCGCGCCAACATGCTCGCCGGAACAGAGTTTGGGCAGGTATTTAAGCTTTTGCTCGTGATTACCGTTCTTGCGAATCTGGTTGACGCAGAGATTGGAGTGGGCGCCATAGGAGAGACCGACGGCCGCCGAGGCACGGGAGATCTCCTCCATCGCCACCACGTGGGCCAGGTAGCCCATGTTGGTGCCGCCGAATTCTTCTTCAACCGTCATGCCCAGCAGGCCCATGTCGCCAAATTGCTTCCACAGGTCGGCGGGGAAGTTGTTGTCGATATCGATTTGCTCGGCGCGGGGGGCAATTTCGCCCTGGGCAAATTGATACACGGCGTCGCGCAGCATATCGACGTCCTGACCGAGGTCAAAATTCATACTCTTAAAGGGTGCGTGCATGGCGCTGTCTCCTTGGACTGTTAACAGGGTTGGGGAATGAGGGGAGGTGACTTAGGTTTTTTTCTCGCTAGTGGGGCGGCGAGAGGTGTCGAGCTCGGCCTTACAGCCGGCCTCGGCCTGGTCGAGGTCATCGAGCATGGTGCCTATATCTCTTAATTGCTGGGCGAGCTTTTGCCGTTGCGCACCAATGGCTTGCACGGTGCGCTCCAGTTGGTCAACATTACTCTTACCCGGTTCGTACATATTGATGAGTTGACCGCTCTCTTGCAGAGAGAGGCCGATACGCTTACCGCGCACGATCAATTTCAACTTGGTGCGATCGGCAAGGCTGTAAATGCGCTTTTGACCCTGTCGTGCGGGCCGTAGTAGCTGTAAATCCTCGTAGTGGCGAATGGTTCGTGTAGTGACCGCGAACTCTTGAGCCAACTCGGAAATACTATAGGTGGTCGTTTCTTTTACCATTGCTGCCAACCAGTGCGGGGGCTGAAATATAACTTACGTTAACGTAAACTGCAATTTGATTTGAGGGCGTGGCTGAAGAGTAGGGTCAGCGCTGATGTAGATAAAGCATAGTCGTTTGCCAGCGCCGCTGGGTCTTGGTAAATTGCGCCACCTTAGAGCCCTGTAGAACCCCGTCGCTATTAATAATAGACGGGGCAATAATGACATAAAGGCCATAGGCCGGAGATAGAATGAAGCTGGAAAAAAGTTATATGTGCGGCGCAGCCACCGAGCCGCTAATTTACGACACTATTGGTAATCAGTTTGATCTGGCCGTTGAACGCTTTGGCGACAGTGAAGCGCTGGTTGTCGCCCACCAGAATATCCGCTGGACCTATAGCGAATATCAGCACGAAATCGAACGTCTGGCCACCGGCTT
The DNA here is from genome assembly GCA_002162825.1 of Gammaproteobacteria bacterium 54_18_T64. GTDB lineage: Bacteria > Pseudomonadota > Gammaproteobacteria > Pseudomonadales > Porticoccaceae > Reddybacter. The sequence continues at coordinate 6,225 of MAAU01000046.1, read as the reverse complement.
GTTGGCCCTGGGCATTGAACCCGGCGATCGGGTCGGCATTTGGGCGCCGAACTGTTATGAGTGGTGTCTGACCCAGTTTGCCACGGCAAAAATAGGCGCCATTCTGGTTTGTATCAATCCGGCCTACCGTTTATATGAGCTGGAATACGCACTCAATAAAGTCCAGTGTCGTGCCATTATCAGCGCGGAGTCGTTTAAAAGTAGCCGCTACCTCGATATGTTGTGCGAGCTGGCACCAGAGTTAGCGGATTGCGAGCCGGGCCAACTGCGCGCTGCCAAATTCCCTCAACTTGAAACCGTGATTCGCATGGGTGAGGCTATTACCCCGGGGATGTTCAACTTTGATGAAGTGTGTGCCATGGGCACGGCAACTGAGCAGACTCGTCTGGTTGAGCTGAAAGACCTCATCATGCCCGACGATGCCATTAACATTCAGTTCACCAGTGGCACCACGGGCAACCCAAAGGGCGCGACCCTGAGCCACTGCAACGTGCTTAACAACGGCAAGGTCAACGGCGATGTGATGCGCCTCAGCCATGAAGATAAGGTCTGTATCCCCGTGCCTCTCTATCATTGCTTCGGCATGGTGATTGGTAACCTGGGTTGTATTTGCCACGGCGCGACGGCGGTCTTCCCCGGTGAAGCCTTTGAGCCCCTGAGTGTATTAAAGACGGTTGCCGAGGAGAAATGCACCGCACTGCACGGCGTGCCGACCATGTTTATTGCCGAGCTCGACCACCCCGAATTCGATAGTTTTGACCTATCAAGCCTGCGCACCGGCATTATGGCGGGGGCTCCCTGCCCAGAGTCGGTGATGAAGCAGGTCATCGGCAAGATGAATATGCAGCAAATACTGATTGCCTACGGACAGACGGAGCTGAGCCCAGTGAGTCACGCCACCGAGCCGGACGATGCCCTCGAAAAGCGTGTTGGCACTGTGGGCAAACCTTGTCCCCATCTGGAAACAAAAATTGTTGACGATAATAACCGCGTCGTTGCCATCGGTGACAAGGGCGAAATCTGCACCCGAGGCTACGCGGTGATGCGCGGCTATTGGGACGATGCTGAAAAAACCCGCGAGACCATCGACGAGGGTGGCTGGTTACATTCCGGCGATATCGGCATTATGGATGACGAGGGCTATGTGCGTGTCACCGGGCGTATTAAGGATATGATTATTCGCGGTGGTGAAAATATTTATCCTCGCGAAGTGGAAGAGTTTCTCTACACTCACGACAAAATTCAGGAGGTACAGATAGTCGGCGTACCCGATGAAAAATTTGGCGAACAGGTTTGTGCCTGGATCAAATGTCACGAGGGCCAGGCGTTGACAGAAGAAGAAGTCAGGGCCTACTGCAAAAACAAAATCACCCACTTTAAGGTGCCCCACTATATTCGCTTTGTGGATGACTACCCGATGACGGTGACCGGCAAAATCATGAAATTCAAAATGCGCGATACGATGATAGAAGAGCTGGGCATTACCATTTAAGAAAGAGCTGTTTGATGAATAGCTCTTTGATACGTAGAAATACCCCATAAACTAGATATTAAAATTATGATGCTGTTGTAATAACAGTACTAAATCAGTCGCCAAGACTGGCAACCAAGAAAGGAGAGAGATTGTGGAACTAACAAATAAAGTGGCCATCGTTACCGGTGGTGCTTCCGGCCTGGGCCGCGCAACAACCGATGTACTGGCAGCCGGTGGCGCCAAGATCGCTATTTTTGACCTCAACGCCGAGCTGGGTGCTGAGGCCGTTAAAGCCCTGGGCGAAGATAAGGCCGGTTTCTGGTCGGTCGATGTCGCCTCTGCTGAGTCCGTCGAAGCCGCCGTTGCCGCCGTGGTTGAAAAATTCGGCCGCATTGACGTGCTGGTTAACTGCGCTGGCGTTGGCCCGGCGAAGAAAATTATCGACCGGGACAACAACCCCATGCCCCTGGAAGATTTCTCCAAGCTGATCGGCATTAACCTCACGGGTAGCTTTAACGTCGCCCGTTGCTGTGCCGCTGAAATGGCGAAAAATGACCTGGTTGACGGCGAGCGTGGCGTGATTATTCATACCGCTTCCGTTGCTGCTTATGAAGGCCAGGTCGGTCAGTGCGCCTACTCTGCCAGTAAAGGCGGTATTGTCGGCATGACTTTACCGATGGCAAGAGACTTGGCCAAGGTGGGTATTCGCGTCAATACCATTGCCCCCGGCATTATGGGTACACCTCTATTGCGCGGTATGCCGCAGAAAGTACAGGACTCATTGGCCGCGACTGTGCCTAACCCCAGCCGCTTGGGTGAACCCAATGAGTTTGGCCGCCTGGCGGGCCACATGGTTGAGAATGGCTACATGAATGGCGAGACTGTTCGCCTTGATGGTGCTATCAGAATGCAGCCTCGTTAAAAAGTAGCCCTAGTCTTAGGAAGTGACCACGCTTAGCCGTGGGCCGTCGGTGCAGGAATGTTGCCAGTGAGGCTGATCATTTTCACTGAGTCGGTTACGTAGATAGGCGAGCTGGCGTTCAAACAGTGCTTGTTGCTCGCTGCCTAAATCGGCAAATAAAAATGTTTCTCTGCTACGGGTGTCATTATTATTGGCACCGGCTAAGGCTTCAAATGAGATACCCGCTTCGGCGGGTATTTTTGTTTTTGTCGTCTCGCCAACAAGTAATTGCCAGGGTTCGGCGAGTAGGCTGGTGGCGGAGAGGTGTCTTTGCGCCATCTCGATAAGGGTATCTTCAATAAACAGACAGCGACCGTCTAGATCTGCGGTCTGCAGTCTGTCATCGCTAGCCAGTGCACTGCCGAGGATTAAAGCGGCACCCTCGTCATCGGCTTGCTCGCGCTGCAGCTCGACCAGGGCGAGATGACAGCTAATGGCTCGCAATAAAAAATCGCTGCCCCCAGATGTTGCGACAAAGCGCAAGTAGACACAGTTGTTGGCACCGCTCAAGCGTTTGCCTTTAAACAACTCGCCCGTGGTGGCGATAATATCGTCAAAACGTTTCAGTACCCGCTGCAGATTGTCATGGCTAAGGTGGGCCTGAAGTTGCGGCAGGTTGATACAGCGAATGGCCAAACAGCAGGACTCCGTTGTCGGCTCGATTTTTTCGCTCTTGTTGGCTTCGCTAAGGTGAATTGGCGTTTTGAATAGTAGGGGCTCGATACGCTTTGCCAATAAGCTTATTTCGTCGTGCTCGCTGTATGGTTCTGTACTGGCTTCGTCATTCGGCAAACTGGCACTAAGGTCTTGTAGGCGGGTGCTAATGTTCCCCCCCAAACGCTGTGCCCAGTACAGGGTCAAGATACACAGCAATAGACCGACTGCACTCACAGACCAGAAAACTGTCATCACCTGGCGACGAATATCACCGGGGTCGATGCTCAGCTGTACATTCCAGTTTGCCGTATTAGCTAGATTCAGTACCTGCTGAAAAAAAACGCCAGGGTGGGGCAGGCCGGCGGCGTAGGGCTCCAGGCTCTGAGCAAAAAGCGTGTCATCGGCCTTGAACACCGCGGCCTGTTTAACCATCGGTGTCTGCATCACCAGGTTATCGAGCACCACCTGCAAGCTAACGGCATCATCATTGAGCAGGGGCTGGCGTACCTGGGCGAGTAATTGATGACTCATGGTTTGGCCGTAGAGCTGTAGCTGGGACTCAGATAAGGAAAAAAGCTGAAAATATAGTAGTGGCAGAATGAAAAGGCAAAAGAGTAGCGAGAGCAGCGCGGCAAGCAGTACAGATTTTTTCTGAATGCCGACTTTTATGAAATGTTTGCGTAGAGTGTTCATTCTGCGTTCTATCTTCTCAAGAGCTCAATTATAATGGCTGGGCGAGCGATTTATAGCGCCAGCACATTATTTAATAATTTATGCAATGGGCTAGTTGGCGCCAAACACATACAAAGGGTTGTTGTTCTGTGAAAGAGATTTTACTGATTATAGTGTCCGGTGAAGATAAGCCCGGCGTCACCAGTGCCGTGGCCAGTGTGCTGGCGGAATACGAGGTGAATGTTCTCGATATTGGCCAGTCGGTAATTCACAATAATCTCAGCCTCGGCGTGCTGGCCGAGGTGCCCGCCCATAGAGAGTCCTCACCGGTACTCAAGGACGTCCTGTTCAAGCTCCACGACCTTGATATGCAGGTGCGCTTTGAACCCGTCAGCGAAGACAGTTATGCCGATTGGGTCGCTCAGCAGGGTAAGCCCCAGCACATTGTCACCTTATTGGCGCGCTATATTAGCGCCGAGCAAATTGCTCGTATCACCCAGGTCAGCACCGAGCAGGGCCTGAATATCGACAGTATTTTGCGCCTCTCCGGTCGGGTTAAACTCGATCGTGTCGATGCCAGAAGCAAGGCCTGCGTGGAGTTCTCGATTCGCGGTGAGGGTCGAGATATTGCCGAATACCGAAGCTCTTTGCTCGAGCTAGCGGGACAATTAAACGTCGACATCGCCTATCAGGAAGACAGTGTCTTTCGCCGCCATCGCCGCCTGGTGGTTTTCGACATGGACTCAACACTGATCGATGCCGAGGTGATCGATGAACTGGCCATCGAAGCCGGTGTCGGTGAGGCGGTAGCGAGTATTACGGCCCGGGCGATGGCCGGAGATATCGATTTTCAAACCAGTTTTAAAGAACGGGTGGCTTTGTTAAAGGGCCTCGATGCCAATGTTCTCGACAAGGTCGCAGCGCGCCTACAACTGACCGAGGGCGCGGAATATTTAATGAGCACGCTGAAATCCCTGGGCTATAAAACGGCGATTTTATCCGGTGGCTTTACCTATTTCGCCGAGGGTATTCGTCAACGGCTGGGCATTGACTATATGTACGCCAATGAGTTGGACATACAAAACGGTGTGGTCAGTGGTGAGGTTAGCGGACAAATTGTCGACGGCCCGCGCAAGGCCGAGTTACTTAGACAGTTGGCGGACAAGGAGGGCATCTGCCTCGAACAAACCGTGGCCGTGGGCGATGGTGCCAATGACTTGCCAATGCTGGGTATCGCCGGGCTGGGGATTGCCTTTCGCGCCAAGCCCCTGGTGAAGGCCAACGCCAAGCAGGCGATTTCCAATATCGGCCTCGACGGGGTGCTGTATTTGATGGGTATTCGCGATCGAGATTCGTCGTCCGGTGCTGGCTCCCGCTAAGCACCGCCCTTTATTGGGCTTCGATAGGGTGTGATAGGCGAGCTGAATGAGAGTGTGGCGTATAAAATAAAAGCACTCAGGTTTAGTCTGCATAGAGAATTCGACCGCTTGGGTGCCGTCGAGAAAGACCGGTACCTGAGGCGGAGTTTTGATACCGTTGACATTGATCTATCACTATCCGTTGGCGATCTAGGCAATGACAGCAAAGGTGATAATAATCATTCGGATTTCTGTCGTCGGCAAGTTATAGGCGGTCTTGGCAACAACGGCGCGGGCAATGCACGTCGGTTTTTGGACGGCCTGAACCCCGACCGATAAAAGGCAGGTGAACTTCGATCTGAACAAGCGCCAAGACGTCAATTAACGGTTTTGTTGATCTGTTTTTAATAAATGAGGCGCCGTCGCTCTCGTTTGTCAGCGCTGTTCAGTTAGTATTTACTCCCTTCCAGTATTTTACAATTACCTCCTATCATATGGATTTAAACGACATGGACTTCAACCTATGAAAAAAATATTTCTTCCTATTCTTGTTCTAATGCCTGCTCTTTGGGCTGGTGCCACGTGGTTTACATCACAAAATTCCGAGACCACTTTGGATGAGTTTATGGCGCAATCAAATCAACAAATAGAAGAGGCTGTGCCATTTCTTACTATAGAAAAAACATTGTTTGAGAAAGGCTTTATTCAAAGTTCGGCACAATCTGTCGTCACTATTGCGCCTACTCTTTTCAGTAAGGAAGAGGCGGAACCTGTTCAGGTAGGGTTTAACCACAGAATTTACCATGGCCCTGTAATGATGACGCCTAATGGTATCAAGATAGGCACTAGTTATATCCTTACAACACTTGATCAGTCATCACTTTCTGAAGAAGTGAAGTCTATAATGACGGCCCTTTTTGGTGACGCAGAACCTTTTGTTTCAGGTGTTACCACCGGTTTACGTGAAATGATTGATACTGACTTTATCATTGCGCCTTTTTCCATTAATGCCGAACAGATTTCAGAATTAACAGGCAACCCTGTTGGGGATGAAGAGTTAGAGCTTTCTTTTGCTGGATTCTCCGGTGACATTGCCAGCAATG
>MAAU01000064.1 GCA_002162825.1 Gammaproteobacteria bacterium 54_18_T64 | reverse complement strand
ATGATTGCGCTGATAGAAAGCGCTGACACGAAAGCGAGCGCCCTTGACCGCATCGGATTCGATGGCAAAATTAAGCTCTTTTGTTTCACCGTACTCCACCCGCTGCTTGTCGTTCATAATACTTTCGACAAGTTCTAAGGACATGTCGCCACTGAGCTTAGCCTTACCGACGGGAATGACCTTGCCATTGACCTTGATGGACGGCGGCATACCCTCGGTGATAAACAGGTCAGAGGCCCCCTTATCGACCATTAATTTCAGCAGCGCATAAAAATCCATTACCTTGTCCTCACACTATATAAACAATACAAAATACAATTCACCCCAAAAGGAAACCGGGGTAACACCCTGCCCGCAAACCTTAGAAATCTTCGGGTACCTTGGCCTGCCCACGCGCCGCCTCGCCGGTAACAACCTTTTGTTGCACCATTTTTTTCAGGCATTGATCCATGGTAATCATGCCGTGGCCCGCGCCGGTCTGAATCGCGGAATACATTTGTGCCACCTTATCTTCGCGAATCAAATTTCGAATCGCCGGGGTACCGATCATGATTTCATTGGCGGCCACCCGCCCCCCGCCAATTTTTTTCAACAGCGCCTGGGATATCACCGCACGCAGTGATTCGGACAACATCGAGCGCACCATCGCCTTTTCGGCAGCGGGAAAAACATCGACGATACGGTCAATAGTTTTAGCCGCCGAGGTGGTGTGCAGAGTGCCAAACACCAAATGACCGGTTTCGGCCGCCGTCAGGGCCAGGCGAATGGTCTCCAAATCACGCATTTCACCGACCAAAATAATGTCTGGGTCTTCGCGCAGGGCCGAGCGCAGGGCCTCGCTAAAGCCGTGGGTATCTTTGTGTACCTCACGCTGGTTAACTAGGCATTTCTTACTTTCATGGACAAATTCAATGGGGTCTTCGATGGTCAGAATATGGTCGTAGCGGTTGTCGTTAACGAAGTCGATCATCGCCGCCAATGTGGTACTTTTACCGGAGCCGGTCGGCCCGGTGACCAGGACAAGGCCCCGAGGTAGAGAGGCGATATCGCGAAATATCTGCCCAAAGCCCAAATCTTCCAAAGTCAGAACTGTCGACGGAATCGTCCGAAATACCGCGCCGGCACCACGGTTCTGATTGAAGGCGTTGACCCGGAAGCGCGCGACCCCCGGCACTTCAAAGGAGAAGTCGGTCTCGAGGAATTCTTCGTAGTCCCGGCGCTGCTTATCGGTCATAATCTCATATATGAGACTATGTACATCTTTATGCTCCATCGCCGGCAAATTGATACGGCGTATGTCCCCATCCACCCGAATCATCGGTGGCAGGCCGGCCGATAGGTGTAAGTCCGATGCCCCTTGTTTAGCACTAAAGGCCAGTAGTTCCGTAATATCCATTACTCAATCCCACGGTTTCCGATAACTCGACTGAGGCGGTTCATTGCTCGCTTCCAGCCTATGTACAATATCCCCGACAACATAAAGCAGGTCTCGGCTTCACTGCAACAAAGCGCGCAGCAATTCCATAGAAGTGTCGACGCGATCATGCTTTTAGCCGTCAGCAAGGGACAAAGCAGTCACGCTCTGCGCACCGCATGGCAGGCCGGCCTCAGTAATTTTGGTGAAAATTATTTACAGGAAGCCCTGGAGAAAATGTCGGCGCTCAGTGACATAAAACCCTGCTGGCACTTTATCGGTCCCATTCAGTCCAACAAAACACAGGACATCGCCCAACACTTCAGCTGGGTACACTCCATTGAACGACTGAAAATCGCGCGTCGACTCAGCGCACAACGGCCCGAGCATCTACCTCCACTCAATGTTTGCATACAGGTCAATATTGATCGAGAAGACAGTAAGTCAGGCATCGCTGCCGAGCAGTGCCTCGAACTGGCTCTGGCCATCAATGACCTGCCACGGCTAAAATTGCGAGGTCTGATGGTCATGCCTCGACAGCGCGGCGACACCGACGAGCAACGCCAACCCTTCCGCCAGGCCGCCCAATTACTTGCCAGCTTGAAAAAGAGTTCCGCCACGCTCGCCAGTTTAGATACACTTTCCATGGGCATGTCGAGGGACATGCCAGCAGCCATTGCCGAGGGCGCAACCATTGTCCGCGTCGGCACGGCAATTTTCGGCGCCAGAACAGGGCCCCGACCTTAACCTCAAGACAGGAAATATTTGTGAGTACAGCCAACTTAGTTTTTATTGGCGGTGGCAATATGGCCACCAGTTTGATCGGCGGCCTGATAGAAAAAGGCTACCCCGCTAGTGCCATCGTCGCCTGCGACCCAGTCGCGGATAACGGCAAGCGCCTAGAGGCCAGTTTTGGCATCACCACGCAGACAGACAACCGCTCTGCAGCCGCCGGAGCCGACATCATCATTCTCGCCATCAAACCCCAGGTAATGAGGGCCGTGGCCAGCGATTTGGCGCCCGCCCTGACTCACAAACCCCTGGTTATTTCCATCGCCGCCGGTATTACCGCCGCCGCCCTGCAAAACTGGCTGGGTGCCGGAGTGCCCATCATTCGCTGCATGCCCAACACCCCGGCACTGTTGCAAAGTGGTGCCAGTGGACTATTTGCCACCCCCCTCGTTAAGCCAGCACAACGCCAGCAGGCCGGCGATATACTCGCCGCCGTGGGTACAATCAGCTGGCTCGGTAGTGAAGACGATATCGACAAGGTCACCGCCCTCTCCGGTAGTGGCCCGGCCTATTTCTTCCTGGTGATCGAGGCCATGACCGAAGCCGGTATTAACCTGGGCCTCGACCCAGAAACTGCCCGCCAGCTGACCCTGCAAACGGCCCTCGGTGCCGCGCGTATGGCCATGGCCAGTGATGTCGATGCCGGTGAGTTGCGCAAGCGAGTCACCTCTCCCGCAGGCACCACAGAAAAGGCCATCGATAGCCTGCTCGCCAACCACTTGCCCGAACATTTTCAGCAAGCCATTACCGCGGCCTATGAAAGAGCTCGTGAAATGGCCTCCGAACTCGCCGATTGATCGCCCCGTTCAGCAAACACATAGAACAACCCTTGGAACAAGCATGAATGCAATGACCGAAGTTAGTATTTACTTAATTCAGGCTCTATCCAGCCTCTACCTATTAATCGTGCTACTGCGTTTTTTACTGCAGCTCTGTAAGGCCAACTTTTACAATCCTGTGTCCCAGTTTATCGTCAAGGCCACCCAGCTACCCCTCGGCCCCCTCCGCAAGGTCATCCCTCCGCTCAATAATATCGACTTTGCCAGCCTGCTCGCCGCATTAGCAATACAACTGGCGGCCATGGAGTTGACCCTACTGGTCGCCGGCGGCGGACTTATCCCACTAATGACCGCCCTGGTATGGGCCTTAATTGGCATCGCCTCGATGCTATTGAATATCTTTTTTTACGGACTCTTTGCCGCCATCATTGTCAGCTGGATACTGCCCCAAAGTCACCATCCGGCCATCGCCCTCATCTGGCAATTAATGGAGCCGGTGATGGCACCCTTCCGCAAAATACTGCCCAACATGGGCGGCATCGACCTCTCACCCATCCTGATGTTTTTATTAATTAATGTTTTAAGAATTGTGATTGGCAATTTCGCAGAGACCACTCACCTGCCACCCGGCCTGGTACTCGGCATCTAAGCAGCGCCAAGGCAGGTAAGTGCCGCACTTTCTCTGGCAAGAGGCTGAGACCTTAGTGCTGCATTGCCACGTGCAGCCCAAGGCCAGCCGCGATGCCTTAGCGGGACTCTATGGCGAACGGCTAAAGGTGCAAATTACCGCACCACCTGTCGACGGCAAGGCCAACAAGCACCTTCTCAAATATATCGCCAAAGAGTTCGGCGTTGCCAAATCGCGGGTAGCTCTGGTGAGGGGTGAATCGAGTCGCCTGAAAACCCTGGAGATTGCCCGTCCACAAAAAATCCCCGCGGCGGCGCAAATCACTCAACCCTGAAAGCCGATAAATATCCAGCACTGCGGCCAACATGCCTTGCAGTGCCTCCCCAGCCTCTTTAGACTCCCGTTTTTATACCTGAAATTTAATCCATGCCCGAGGTTTTCCCCGCTGACTCTGTCGGCCTTGTCAGCCCCAAGCACTTTACCTTTGACGCGCCATTGGAACTCAGCTGTGGTCGCAGCCTGCCAAGCTACGAATTGGTGGTCGAAACCTACGGCGAACTCAATGCTGATAAGAGCAATGGCGTACTGATTTGCCACGCCCTTAGCGGTCACCACCACGCCGCCGGTTATCACTCCAGCGCCGATGCCAAGCCCGGCTGGTGGGACGCCTACATCGGCCCCGGCAAGCCCATCGACACCCGGCACTTCTTCGTCGTTTCACTGAACAATATTGGCGGCTGCCACGGCAGCACCGGGCCGCGATCCATCAACCCCGAAACAGGCCAGCCCTGGGGCAAGGACTTCCCCCCGCTGCGCGTTCGAGATTGGGTCACCAGCCAGGCAAAACTTGCCGATAGACTCGGCATCGAACAATGGGCCGCCATCGTTGGCGGCAGCCTCGGCGGCATGACCGCCATGCGCTGGGCCCTGGAATACCCCGAGCGCCTGCGCCACTGCGTGGTCATTGCCTCCGCCGCAGACCTGACGGCACAAAACATCGCCTTCAATGAACTGGCGCGTCGCGCTATTCGCAGTGATAGCAACTTTCACGATGGCGACTACATCGAACACGACACCATTCCCCGCGACGGCCTGGCGCTGGCGCGCATGATTGGCCACGTCACCTACCTTTCCGACGCCCTAATGGAGGAGCGCTTCGGCCGCGAATTGCGCTCAGGTACCTTTCAGCGCGGACTCGACGCCCCCATTGAATTCCAGGTTGAAAGCTACCTGCGCCATCAGGGCGATCGCTTCGCCCATAATTTTGATGCCAACACCTACCTATTGATGACCAAGATACTCGACTATTTTGACCTCGCCCGCGACTATGACGGCAACCCAGTCAAGGCCTTCAGTCATGCTCTTTGTAAGTTTTTGGTGGTGTCCTTTTCCAGCGACTGGCGCTTTGCCCCCGCGCGCTCACGGGAAATCGTCAAAGCCCTCGTTGCCGCCGACAAAGATGTCGCCTACGCCAAGATTCAGTCTGATATGGGCCACGACGCCTTCCTCCTGCCCAATGCTCGCTACGAAAGCGTTTTTCGTGCCTATATGAGTCGCATCGCCAGGGAAGTCGGAACACTGCGGACGGCGGAAGAAAAGGGGGGGGCATCCTGATGTTGCGCATCGACCTCGACATCCTTCAGCAGTGGATTCCCATTGGCGGAAGAGTTCTCGACCTCGGCTGTGGTGACGGTACGCTGATGCGTAGCCTCGCTGACAACCGTCAGGTCACCGGCTACGGCCTGGAAATTGACGCCGAGCAAATCACCACCTGCATTAGCCGCGGCGTCAATGTTATCGAAACGGACCTCAACCAGGGCCTCGATAACTTTCAAAACGACAGCTTCGACACCGTGATCATGACCTATTCCCTACAGGTCATGCGCCGACCCGACCAGCTGATCGACGAAATGCTGCGCGTCGGCAAGGAGTGCATCGTCACCTTCCCCAACTTTGGCAATATCCGCACCCGCAGCTACCTGATGCTGCGCGGCCGCATGCCGGTCACCAAGCAACTCAGCCACCAGTGGTATGACACACCCAATATCCACTTCTGCACGGTGCATGATTTTGACGCACTGTGTGAAGAAAAGAACATCCGCATTCTACACCGCGAAGTCGTCACGGAGCGCTTTCCCGATAAACAACTGAAAGGACTACTACCCAATTTATTTGGTGAAACGGCCATATATCATTTGGCCAAATAGCCCGCCAGAGCTATAGTCGGGCTACATAGACGGCAAAGTACCTGGAGAAATAGAATGAAAAAAATCTTACTAATTCCGGCATTTTTATTACTCGGCCTCAGTGCTAGCCTGCACTCCCTTGCCGCCGATCAATCCTTTAAAGCCTTTGGTGATCACAAGGTTTTTTACAGTGCCTTTAACAGCCGGTTTGTGACCCCCGAGGTAGCGGCTAGTTACAACATCACCCGTGGTAAGGACTGGGGGCTGGTCAATATCGCCGTAGTCAAAGACGGCGCCCAGGGCGGCTCCACGGCCCTGATCAAGGGCCACGTTTCAAATATTATCGCCCAGCAACAGGTGCTGGACTTCTTTGAAGTGCGCGAGGGCAAGGTCGTTTACTACCTCGCCCCCTTCCGCTTTGAAAACGAAGATTCCATGACCTTTAAAATCAGCATCAAACCCGACCCCGACAAGGCCGCACACAATATTAGCTTTCAACGACGCTTTTATCACGACGAATAAAGAACCCTAAATAACATCGATTCGGCCTTTATTTCCCGACCCTGTTTGCTGGGTGCTGCTAAAATAGTCGCCCAGTAAACATCATGAACCCAGGTCGAGCCAGCATGTCCTCTAAAGTCGTACTGGCCAGCAACAATGCTGGCAAACTCCAAGAATTCCAACAACTGCTCGCCGACCGAGACCTGGATGTCCTGCCCCAGGCACAATTTAATGTCTGCGAGGTGGAAGAAAATGGCCTCAGTTTCGTCGAAAATGCCATTATCAAGGCCCGCCACGCCTCGAGCATTGCAAAACTGCCAGCCATTGCCGATGACTCCGGACTGGAGGTCGACTTCCTCGATGGCGCCCCCGGTATTTACTCGGCGCGCTTTGCCGGTGCCGACGCGAACGACGTCAGTAACAACCAAAAACTGCTCGAACTGCTCGACGGAGTAGCCGACGAGCAGCGCAGCGCCCGCTTTCAGTGCGTACTGGTTTACCTGCGCCACCCGCTGGATCCCACACCCCTAATTTGCCAGGGCACATGGGAGGGCCGTATTCTGACAGCGCCTCGGGGCACTAACGGCTTCGGCTACGACCCCCTCTTCCTCGAGCCCACCAGCGGCCTCGCCTCCGCCGAACTGAGCAAGGCCGAAAAAAACACTCGTAGCCACCGCGCCAAAGCCCTGCAGTGTTTACTCGCCCAACTGAGTCAATAAGACCTAAACCCTGGCTGTAAACCGATGAGTCCTCTGCGCCTCCCCCCCCTGTCACTCTACGTACACATTCCCTGGTGTGTCAGAAAGTGTCCCTATTGCGACTTTAACTCCCACACCAACAACGGTGAACCCCTACCCGAAAGTGATTACGTAGAGGCGCTCCTGGAGGATCTCGCCTCGGATGCCAGCAGCGCACAACTGCAGGGCCGACAACTAAGCTCCATCTTTTTTGGCGGCGGCACACCGAGTCTTTTTTCCGCAGCGGCCATTGCCCGCATACTCGAAGGAGCCGAACGGCGCATCGGCTTTACTGCGGATATAGAAATTACACTAGAGGCAAACCCCGGCACCGTTGAACAGCAAAAATTTAAGGGTTTCCGCCAGGGCGGTATCAATCGTCTCTCCATTGGCATTCAAAGTTTTAACAATATTCACCTCGAGAGACTGGGCCGCATTCACAATGGTGTCGAGGCACTGACTGCCATTGGCATCGCCCGCGAGGCGGGTTTCGATAATATCAACCTCGACCTAATGCACGGCCTGCCCGAGCAAACACCCGAGCAGGCCATCGCCGATTTGCAACTAGCCATCGACCAACAACCCGAGCACCTGTCGTGGTATCAACTAACCATTGAACCCAATACCGCCTTTCACAGCCAGCCTCCCCTCTTGCCAGTAGAAACCACACTGGAACGCATCCAGACCCAGGGACATCAATTACTCGAAAACGCCGGCTTTGGTGCTTACGAGGTCAGTGCCTACGCTCGCCCCCAGCGCCAATCGCAACACAACTGTAATTACTGGCAATTTGGCGACTACCTGGGTATTGGCGCCGGTGCCCACGGTAAAGTCACCACTATTTGCGATGAAAAAATCATCCGCACCCAGAAGACCCGCCAACCCGGGGACTATCTATCGCGGCGAAGGAAGGGTGAAAACTATCTCGCCAAACACGCCCCCCTGGACGCCGCCGAACTCCCCCAGGAATTTTTTATGAATGCGCTGCGATTACAGCAGGGTGTGCCCACCTCTTTGTTTAGCGAACGTACCGGCCTGCCCTTAAACACCATCGAAAACCACTGGCAGGCACTCGAAACTAAACACTTAGTTGAGCCACTAGCATCTGGAAGACTGCGCTGCACCACCCTCGGCCGGCGTTTTCTCGACACTATCCTCGCCGAATTTTAAATCCAGTAAGGTTGCTTACTCGCGGTTTGTTCGCGCACAGGTCCCGGTGTTATGATGCCGAATTACAGCGACACGCTGCCGTCAAACACAACCAATAGGGAATTATTTATGGGCGACAAAATCGTTCACACCACCGATGACGCCTTTGAAGCAGATGTTATCGCCGCCGGAACACCGGTACTCGTCGACTTTTGGGCCAGCTGGTGTGGCCCCTGCAAGATGATTGCCCCTCTCCTCGACGAGCTGGCCGACGACTACGATAGCCAGATAAAAATTTGTAAGGTCGATGTCGATGCCAATCGCGAGGTGGCGGCAAAATACAATGTGCGCAGTATCCCCACGCTCATGATGTTTAAAGACGGCGCTCTGCACGACACCAAAATTGGCGCCCTATCAAAGGCACAACTGAAAGAATTTATTGACGCCAGCCTGTAAAACCCGGGGGCTACACCCCCACCACCGGCCTGTTATTGACATAACAAGTGCTTTCTACGCGCTTAGAAAGCACTTGTTATTTAACAGGCAGGTACTATAATCGCCACATCAGCGTCGACTCTTTCTAACACCCCTCTTAGCCAGACCATTTCCTGTGCGACCTTTTGGGGTGGTAGACATATAAAAACTCCAAACTACGTATTCGCCGGTCGGCGCGCCTGCTTCCCTATTCCATCCCATAGTCCCACGAGACTGAACCTCCCTATCTAATAAACCCAGAACAACTTTATGAATCTGACTGACCTTAAGACGAAACCTATTAATGAGCTGATTAAAATCGGCGAAGACAACGGCCTCGAAAACCTCGGCCGCTTGCGCAAGCAGGATATTATTTTTACCATCCTCAAGCGCCACGCCAAAAGCGGCGAAGATATTTACAGCGATGGTGTACTCGAAATTCTTCCCGACGGCTTCGGTTTTCTGCGCTCCTCAGACGGCTCCTATTTAGCAGGGCCGGATGATATCTACGTTTCTCCCAGTCAAATTCGTCGCTTTAACCTGCGCACCGGCGACAGTATTTCAGGCAAGATCAGGCCTCCGAAAGAGGGCGAGCGCTATTTTGCCCTACTTAAAGTCGACCAAATCAACTACGACCGCCCAGAAAACGCCCGCAATAAAATACTTTTTGAAAACCTGACACCGCTGTTTCCCGATGAGCGCATGGTACTCGAATCGGGCAACGGAAGCTCCGAAGATTTAACCGGTCGCATCATCGACCTGGTCGCTCCCATCGGCAAGGGCCAACGCGGTTTAATCGTGGCGCCACCAAAAGCCGGTAAAACTATCATGATGCAGCACATGGCACAGTCCATTGTGCGCAATAACCCCGAGGCCATCATCATCGTCCTATTGATCGATGAGCGCCCCGAGGAAGTCACCGAAATGCAGCGTACCGTGCGCGGTGAAGTCGTCGCATCAACCTTTGATGAACCACCCGCCCGCCATGTCCAGGTGGCAGAAATGGTGATTGAAAAAGCCAAGCGCCTAGTCGAGCACAAAAAGGATGTCGTCATCCTGCTCGACTCCATCACCCGCCTGGCTCGCGCCTACAACACCGTGGTGCCCTCTTCCGGTAAAGTCTTAACCGGTGGTGTCGATGCCCACGCTCTGGAAAAGCCCAAGCGCTTCTTCGGTGCGGCACGCAATATCGAACAGGGCGGCAGCTTGACCATCATTGCCACCGCTCTGGTCGATACCGGCTCAAAGATGGACGAAGTCATTTTTGAGGAGTTCAAGGGCACCGGCAATATGGAATTGCACCTCGATCGCAAGATCGCCGAAAGACGCGTCTATCCCGCCATTAACATTCGCCGCTCCGGCACGCGCCGTGAAGACCTGTTAATGAACGAAGCCGATCTGCAACGGGTGTGGATACTGCGCAAGCTGCTCAACGATATGGAAGATACCGCCGCCACCGAATTCATTATCGATAGACTGAAAAGCTTTGAAAGTAACGATGCCTTTTTTGCGGCGATGAAGCGTAAATAAAGCCGCCTTCGTTAGCGCTCACTTTTTAGCAAAGCAACAGCCCCATAAAAAACCCCGCCCATCTTGCAATAGGCGGGGTTTTTTATGGTCGACTCAAGAGCGGCCCACTACATCAAGACATGGCCCTGACTTAACCTAGCTCGCGGCCAACAATGGATATAAAGCTGACACAGCGCCCCGGTTGACCACCAAGGTTGTGGGTTAAACCCAGCTTCGGGTCTTTAATCTGACGCTCACCGGCTTCGCCACGCAGTTGCAGCCACATTTCGTACATCATCCGCAAGCCACTAGCACCGATGGGGTGACCAAAGCTTTTCAGGCCACCATCGGGATTAATGGGCTGGGCACCATCACCATCAAAGCGCCCCTCCATGACATCCTTCCAGCCTTCACCGCGCTCGGAAAAGCCCATGTCTTCCATCAGCACCAGTTCGGTTGCGGTAAAGCAATCGTGGACTTCCGCCATAGAAATTTCTTCACGGGGGTTGGTAATGCCCGCCTGCTTATAGGCATCCTGCGCCGAGACCACCACTTCCTGAAAAGTAGTGAAGTCGTAGTCCTCACTGATAAAGCCTTCATTCGGGCCCGCCGCAACAGACAGCGCCTTGAGGAAAATTGGCTTATCCGTGTATTTATAGGCATCTTCGGCGCGGCATAAAATCGCTGCGGCCGAGCCGTCGGAAACCCCGGAGCAGTCAAAGACCCCAAACATCCCCGCGATGCGCGGTGAGTTGCAGATCTTCTCCAGAGAAACCTCTTTACGGAACTGCGCCTTGGGGTTTTTTGCCCCGGCGACATGATTTTTCCAGGCGATGTGCGATATCACATTTTTCAGCTCATCTTCACCGACACCGTATTTCTCACAGTAGGCCGGTGCCAGCAGTGAAAACATCGCCGGTGCCGTCATGCTCGACTCGGTGCCATCGCCATCCGGGCCCGGCACGACCAGGCCTGAA
>MAAU01000019.1 GCA_002162825.1 Gammaproteobacteria bacterium 54_18_T64 | reverse complement strand
CTCGTTACGCCAGCCTGATCTACAACGGCTACTGGTGGGCACCGGAGCGGCAAATGCTGCAAACCATGATCGACGAGTCCCAGCAATATGTGAACGGAGTCGTACGCCTTAAGCTTTACAAGGGCAATGTTACGGTCATCGGGCGCAAGTCTGAGGACAGCCTGTTTGATGAGCGCATCGCCACCTTTGACGACGATGCCGGTGCCTACAATCAGCAGGATGCCGAGGGCTTTATTAAGCTCAATGCACTGCGCCTGCGCATTGCCGCCAATAAAAACCGTTAGGGAGTCTCTTTAACCAGCCATCAGTTCGTATCTGATGGCTAAAATATTTAGCTTCTTCCTTCCTAAAGCACTTAGAGCCTGCCCCATGAGCACAGCGAGTGCTTTGGGTAGAGCCTGCCCCATGAGCACAGCGAGTGCTTTGGGTAGAGCCTGCCCCATGAGCGCAGCGAGTGCTTTGGGTAGAGCCTGCCCCATGAGCGTAGCGAGTGCCTTGGGTAGAGCCTGCCCCGTGAGCGTAGCGAGTGCCTTGGGTAATGTTGGTGAGGCTAAATTTTTGCTCGCCCTCTATTCCCCATAGCTTGTTCAGTGGCTCCTTAGGGAGCTGCTGAATAAGCCATTCACTCGTCTCTGTCAGATAAAACATTCATCTTCTTCCTTGCCTAAAGTGCTTAGAGCCGGCCCCATGAAGGCAGTGATTGCTTTGGGTCGAGCCTACCCAATAAGCGCAGCGAGTACTTTGGGCTGCTGTTGGTAATTCTCAACATTTTCGCTCGCCCTCTACTTTTCTCAGACTTAACCACAGGCCTCCTGGTTATGTGAGCTATTTTTAAAAGTCATCCGTCGGGCCTTTCCGGGTCGTAGTGAATTGATATACGTCATGTTGTAGCCGTGTTTTATAAATAATAATTGCGCCGCATACGACATATCACGATCAGTTTGTTATCAAGGAAATAGCCCATGAGTGATGCTCGCCCCGCGGATTCTCTACCCACCTATAACATCAAGGTGGTGAAGCAGTTTGCTGTTATGACCATAGTCTGGGGCATCGTCGGCATGTTGGTTGGGGTCGTCCTGGCCGCCGAAATGATCTGGCCCGACCTGAACCGGGGGATACCCTGGCTGCACTTTGGTCGTTTGCGGCCACTGCACACCAATGCCGTGATTTTCGCCTTTGGTGGCTGCGCTCTGTTTTCGAGTGCCTACTACATCGTGCAGAAAACCTGCCAGGCCACCCTGTTTATGCCGCGTCTGGCTGCCTTTACGTTTTGGGGTTGGCAGTTAGTGATTGTCGCTGCGGCAATCACCTTGCCCATGGGGCTGACCAGTACTAAAGAATATGCCGAGCTGGAATGGCCCATCGATATTTTGATCACCGTGGTGTGGTTGTCCTATGCCGTGGTTTTCTTCGGCACCATAGTGAAACGGCAAACCTCACATATCTATGTCGCCAACTGGTTTTTTGGCGCCTTTATTCTCGCCGTTGCCATGCTCCACGTGGTGAACAGCGCCGCGATTCCGGTGTCGTTATTTAAGTCCTATTCGGTGTATGCCGGCACCATAGATGCGATGGTGCAGTGGTGGTACGGACACAATGCCGTGGGTTTCTTTTTGACAGCGGGTTTTCTCGGCATGATGTATTACTTCGTGCCCAAGCAGGCGGGGCGGCCGGTGTATTCCTATCGGCTGTCTATCGTGCATTTCTGGGCACTGGTGGCGATCTACATTTGGGCCGGGCCCCACCACCTGCACTATTCGGCCCTACCGGATTGGGCGCAAAGCCTGGGCATGGTGATGTCGTTGATCCTACTGGCGCCATCGTGGGGCGGCATGATCAACGGCATTATGACCCTCTCCGGGGCCTGGGATAAATTGCGCACCGATCCCACCCTGCGTTTTTTAGTGGTGTCACTGTCTTTCTACGGCATGTCGACCTTTGAGGGGCCGATGATGGCCATTAAAACGGTGAACGCGCTATCGCACAATACCGACTGGACCATTGGCCACGTCCACTCAGGTGCCCTGGGCTGGGTGGCGATGATTTCCATCGGCAGCATGTACCACCTTATTCCGGTTTTATTCGAAAAGCCGAAGATGTACAGCATCAAATTGATCAACAGTCACTTTTGGCTAGCGACCATGGGTACGGTGCTCTATATCGCCTCGATGTGGGTCAACGGCATCGCCCAGGGCTTGATGTGGCGTGCCTTCAACACCGATGGCACCTTGACCTATACCTTTGCCGAATCCATTGAAGCCAGCATGCCGGGCTACTACGTGCGCCTCCTGGGTGGCGGCATGTTCTTTCTCGGCATGTTGATCATGGCCTTTAATGTCTGGAAAACCTGTCGCGGGCCGGGCATTTCGGCGCCCCTCAACGGTCAGGCTGTAAGCGCAACATAGGGGCTCGACGATGAAACATGACATAGTTGAAAAGAACGTTGCGGTATTAATCGTGCTGACGCTGGTGGCAATGAGCTTTGGGGGTTTAGCACAGGTGGTGCCGCTGTTTTTTATTGAGTCGACTACCACCCCCATCGAGGGCTTGCAGCCCCTACCGGCGCTGGAGCTGGAGGGCCGCGATATTTATATTCGCGAGGGCTGTCATGTTTGCCACACGCAAATGATACGGCCCTTTCGCTCTGAAACCGAACGCTACGGTCACTACAGCGTCGCGGGCGAGCACGTTTACGAGCATCCCTTTCTGTGGGGCTCGAAGCGCACCGGCCCCGATTTAGCGCGCGTCGGCGCTCGCTACAGTGACGAGTGGCATCGCGCCCACCTCTATAACCCCCGCGATGTGGTGCCCATTTCGAATATGCCGGCCTTTCCCTGGTTGTTTAAAAATATTGTCAGCGGCGCAGACACCGCCGCAAAAATGCGCGCACTGCGGATTGTTGGTGTGCCCTATAGCGATGCCGATATCGACAATGCGGCCACGGCATTTGCCGACGGCAAGGTTAAAGAGGTCGATGCCCTGGTGGCCTACCTACAGCAATTGGGCACATTAATTACACGCAAGCGCTAGAGCGCACCGGAGGATTTATGGATCAGGGTACCTTGCAGGGGATTGGTACATTGTTGGCGATGCTAGCCTTTAGTGCGGTTTGTGTGTGGGCCTACAGTGCTCGCAACAAGGCGCGTTTTGAGGAGGCCGCGCAATTGCCTTTTGTCGATGAGTTGCCGAGGGCAAAGCCGCAGATGACGGCCGATGCGGGTTCGGAGGCCAGTGAGAGCCGGGTAGACCTTGGGTCGCAAACAGTTGAGAGCCGTCTATGAGTACGTTTTGGAGTCTGTGGATAGGCATTATCACACTAGTCACCATCATCGGTGTCAGCTGGGTGCTGGTGTCGAATAGACGGGTGAGCGTCAAGGAGAAACTTAAAGATGACGAAGTGCCGACGACGGGGCATGTCTACGATGGCATCGAGGAGTACGACAATCCACTGCCGGGTTGGTGGTTCAATATGTTCGTTATTTCGGTGGTGTTCGCCATTGTCTACCTGGTGCTGTATCCGGGCATGGGCAATTTTCCCGGTGTCCTCGGTTGGACCTCGCATGGTCAATGGCAGGCTCAGGAAAAGAAGGCCGAAGATCGATTCGACGTGGTGTATTCGACCTTTGCAGGGCTTTCCATAGAGGAGCTTGCCGTCAACCCCGAGGCTTTTAAAATTGGTCGACGTTTATTCGGTAACAACTGCGCGGTGTGCCACGGTAGCGATGGGCGCGGAAGTTATGGTTTTCCTAATTTGACCGACGATGATTGGTTGTACGGAGGCAGCCCGGAGGCAATTCAGCACTCCATTAGCCATGGGCGCAAGGGCATGATGCCGGCCTGGTCTGGGGTGATCGGTGAAGATGGTGTGAATCAGGTGAGCGAATATTTGTTCAAACTGGGCGCTAGAGACCACGATGCCAGCCTGGCCGAGGATGGCGCAAAGGTTTTTGCAACTTTTTGTGCCGCTTGCCACGGTGCGGATGGCAGCGGTAACCAGGCTCTGGGTGCGCCGAATTTGCGCGATGATATTTGGCTTTACGGACGTTCACCGCTACTGATTAAGACCACGATTCGATCCGGACGTCAGGGTTTAATGCCGTCGCAAAACCAACAATTGCAGGCCAGTAAAATTCGTTTATTGAGCGCCTATGTCTACAGCCAGGCACACCAATAATGTCGATGTGCCTGGTTGATTGTGCACAGTAGCTGCAAACGGGGCGACCATGAGTTGCGAAGATGAGAGCAAATCGAGTCCTGATGAAGAGGTTCATGTTCTCTATCTCTATGAGACCGGGAAAAAAATCTATCAGCGGCGCTTTGTGGGGTTTTTCCGCAAACTAAAAAAATACAGTGGCGTGCCTTTATTAATGGGGTATTTACTCTTGCCCTGGCTACAAATTGATGGTCGACAGGCCGTGTGGTTCGACCTGCCGGCGCGCAAATTCCATATTTTTTCGATCACCTTTTGGCCCCAGGATTTCATGATGCTGGCCTGGCTATTGATCATTGCCGCCTTCGCTCTTTTCGCCGTGACCGTTGTGGTGGGCCGTGTGTGGTGTGGCTTTAGCTGCCCACAAACGGTGTGGACCATGATGTACGTGGGTGTGGAGCGTTTTTTTGAGGGCGGTCGCAACAAGCGTATCAAGTTGGATCTCGCGCCCTGGAACTTCAATAAAGTGTGGCGCAAGGTGGGCAAACACGCCGTCTGGTTGCTGATTGCTTTTATCACCGGTTTTACCTTTGTCGCCTATTTCAATCCGGTGCGTCAACTCGCCCTCGATTTTTTTAGTTTTACGGTACCCGCTGACGCGCTTTTCTGGACCTTATTTTTTACGCTAATGAGCTATATGAATGCGGGTTACCTGCGTGAACAGGTGTGTAAATATATGTGTCCCTACGCACGCTTTCAGTCGGTGATGTTCGATGCCGATACGCTGCTTGTCTGCTACGACAAGGCGCGGGGCGAAGCCCGGGGGCAGCGCAAGAGGGATAGTGACTACCGTGCCAGGGGCCTGGGTGATTGTGTCGATTGCGGCCTCTGCGTGCAGGTTTGCCCGGTTGGCATCGATATCAGAGATGGCCTGCAGTCTGACTGTATTAGTTGTGGTCTGTGTATCGACGCCTGCAATGCGATTATGGAAAAAGTGGCCTATCCCGAGGGCTTGATCAGCTTTACCACCGAAAATAAATTGGCAAACGGTGACACTCACCTTTTTCGACCCCGCCTGATTGGCTACATAGTGGCTCTGTTCATTATGATCAGCGTATTCGCCTACACGCTGATGACCCGGGTGCCCCTGGAGCTTGATGTCATCCGCGATCGCTCCCTGCTTTACCGGGAAACACCCCGTGGTTTGATTGAGAATATTTATACGCTGCGGATTAACAATATGGACAATAACGCCCACACCTATGCCCTAAAGATAGAGCCGGAGGAATATTTTCGTTTTATCGGCGAGCGTGTAATTACTGTGTCGGGGGGCGAGGTGTTTACCCATTTAGTGCGCCTGGAGCTGGATCCGGCATTATTAAAGCGGGGTAATACCGACATTATTTTTGTCCTTACTGCGCAAGATAATACCAAGATACACGACAGTGAAGAGAGCCGATTTATTGGACCTTTTATGCGCTAAGAGCGACCGCAATTTATGAATTTTTACTTATTAAGCGCTGAGACAGCAGGGGATTTGATGCTAGAAATAAGTAGCATGGGACAGAGCAATTTACCGGTACCGCCCTGGTACCGACAATTTTGGCCCTGGTTTCTCATTGCCTTGCCTGCAGCTGTGGTGGTGGCGGGGTTTTTTACCCTCTATCTGGCCATTAAATACAGCGACGATTTGGTGAGTGACAATTATTACCGGGATGGCTTGGCGATTAACCGGCGGCTGTCACAGGATGTCCGTGCCACGGAGTTGGCCCTGTCGGCGACATTTAATTTTGCTGCGCATGGAGATGGCCCCGAGGGGGTTTTGGCACTAGAGCTGAGTAGTGGCCGAGAAAATTTCGTTAAGCCTGCCGCTTTGATCTTGTCTTTACTTCACCCCACCGACGCCGCTGCCGACCGAGCGGTGAAGCTGATTGGTGCGGGTAACGGTCGCTATCGGGGGCGTTTACCCAGGCTAGCTAAACTCCGCTTTTATCTACGCCTTGTGCCAGCGCTCGGCACCGAGTTAGAGACGGTGGCGCGTGCCGGGCCAGCGAGTTTGACCACTGCGCCCTGGC
This sequence comes from Gammaproteobacteria bacterium 54_18_T64, assembly GCA_002162825.1. Taxonomy (GTDB): domain Bacteria; phylum Pseudomonadota; class Gammaproteobacteria; order Pseudomonadales; family Porticoccaceae; genus Reddybacter. The sequence goes on along the minus strand of MAAU01000019.1, from coordinate 4,849 downwards.
GCTTGGCCGGTGCGATTGACCTGGCTAGCACTCGGCTCGTCAAACTACAGGCCGAGCCCGGGGTGAATCAAGGGGACAGCCCCGACTCCAATCCCGAACCAAACGCTATCAATAACACACTTGCTGGCCAGAAAAATTCGGCCTTGGCAGACGATGGTCTCTGATACCTGCTTCCATTGCGCACTACCTTTAAATGGTAGCGATGAGTTCAGTGTGCTGATTGATGGTGAAGCCCGTGACATGTGTTGTCTTGGCTGTCAGGCCGTCGCCAGTGCGATTGTTGATGGTGGTCTGGAAAACTTCTATCGCTACCGCTCGGTTAACTCTGCGCGCAACAGCGACGCTGACAATAGGGATTTCAGTGCCTATGACTTACCTGAGGTACAGGCTGATTTATTGACTGTCGACGCGCAGGGTATGGCCAATATTGAGCTGGGTATTGCGGGTATTAGCTGTGCGGCCTGTGCCTGGTTGATCGAACACCATCTGCAAAAACTTGAGGGATTAAGCAAGGTGGTGGTGAATGTCAGTCGCCAGCGCTGTCGACTGCAGTGGCAGCGGGAACAACTGCCCTTGAGCCAAATATTTGCGGCATTTAGCGATATCGGCTATCGGGCCCACCCGCTAGGGGATTCCCATAAGCTTGCGCATATTGAAAGTGACCAAAAGGGCTACCTATTGCGCCTCGGTGTGGCGGGTATTGGCATGATGCAGACGGGCATGCTGGCTATCGCCCTCTATGCCGGGTTTTTTCAGGGCATGTCTGAGCACTGGCAAAACATCTTGCGCTGGGTCAGCCTGCTGATCGCAACACCGGTGGTGTTATACGCAGCGCAACCTTTCTTTAAGGGTGCCTGGCGAAGTTTGCAGAGCTTACAGTTAAGCCTGCCCTGGCATAGGTGTTTGACCATGGATGTGCCGATTGCCTTGGCGATTGGCCTGGCCTATGGCGCCAGCGCCTGGGGCACGCTGACGGCCAGTGGCGAGGTGTATTTTGATGCGCTGTCGATGTTGACGTTTTTTCTTCTGTTGGGGCGCTTTCTCGAAATACGGGTGCGCTATCGCAATGAGCTTATCGCCGGGGAGGCCACTGATTTAATCCCTCTATCTGTACAACGTTTTGTTAATCGTCGCGAGGGAGCTTTACTCGAGCAGGTGCCGCTGAGTTTGCTTAGTGTTGGCGATGTCATTCAGGTGGGCGAGGGCGAGTGCTTAGCCGTGGACGGTGTGGTGTTGGCGGGGCGTAGCCCTATCGTCGAGGCCGTACTCAGCGGTGAACAGGAGCCTGTCAGCAAAGGCCCCGGTGACATCGTCAGTGCCGGAACGCTCAATACCTGTAACTCCTTGAGTATTGAGGTGAGCGCCATTGGCCGGGGCACCCGCCTGGCGACGATTTTAGACATGCTGGAGGAGGGGGCCACGGGAAAACCTCGCCAGTTGGCACTTGCCGATGGGCTCGCGGCCGGGTTTATTGCCTTTGTTTTACTGCTGGCCGCGGTGGTGTTCTCCCTGTGGTGGCGACACGATGCGAGTAGAGCACTGTGGGTGACGCTGTCTGTATTGGTGGTGACATGCCCTTGTGCCTTGTCGCTGGCGACCCCGGTGGTATTAACCGCCGCAACGGGGCGCCTACAGCGTCAGGGTTTTTTAGTGCGCGGCCCCCATGTGCTGCAAGCCTTGAGTAAGGTGACACGAGTAGCGCTGGATAAAACCGGTACTTTGACTACGGGCAAACTCATCATCGACCGTATTGATCGGTGTACGGGGGCTGCTGGGCCGCAAGCTCAACTTGATAGCGAAGCCCTATTGTCGATTGCCGCAGCTCTCGAACAAGGTTGTCGTCATCCCATTGCCAGTGCCTTTAACCAGCAAAACCCAGGTGTCCTGGCCGAGCAGCTTGATTATCGGCTGGGCGCTGGCGTTAGCGGTGTCATAGAGGGTCGACGCTATGCCCTGGGTAAGCCGGCTTTTATTGAGGCCTGTTTTGGCCTGCAGGTGTCGCCTACTTCGGAGGGGCCCCCCTCACTTGTGGATACAGCGTGTGTAAAGCATTGTGTCGAAGTGGTACTGGCCAGCGAGCACGCGCTATTGGCGCGTATTGTCTTGGTCGATGAGTTGCGCCCCGGTGCACGGCAGCTGGTGAGGGTGCTACAAGAACAGGGCCTTGAGCTGGAATTGCTGAGTGGTGATCAGGAAAGAAATACGGCTGCCCTGGCCGCTGACTTGGGTATTCGTCAGTGGCAGGCCAACAACAGTCCGGCGGACAAATTGGCGATCATTCGCAGGCGCCAACGCGATGGTGATGTTGTGTTGATGGTGGGCGATGGCATTAACGATGTGCCGGTGCTCAGTGCTGCCGACATTTCGGTGGCCATGGCCGAGGCGACAGACTTCACGCGTACGGCTGCCGATGGCGTGTTGCTGTCGGCCAACTTGATGACCTTGGCAGATACCCTGGCCGTGGCTCGTACTACTTCTCGAGTACTACGCCAGAATATTGCCTGGGCGCTGGTTTACAACGTGTGCGCCCTGCCAGTAGCGGCGATGGGCTGGGTGCCACCCTGGGCCGCGGCCATCGGCATGTCGGCGAGTTCCTTGGTGGTGGTCTTGAATGCCCTGCGACTTCAAGGCAAGCATGTCGAGACAATGGCGCAATCCGAAGGTGTGGTGCGGCAGCGGCATGGCTCTGCCTTAGAGAATGTACCAATAGCTGCTCGGTCCGAGGCCTGATGGAAAGCCTGTATTTTTTAATTCCGATCTCACTGGTGGTGGTGGTTGGTGGCCTGTGGCTGTTTTTTTGGGCGGTCAATAATGGCCAGTACGATGATCTTGACGGTGAAGCCGAGCGGATTTTATTTGAGCAAGGAGGTGGCGACATTAAGCCTGCAGGGGCATTTCAGAACGAGCACAAGGCAGAAGTAGCGTCGCAAAATGTGAGGCAAGATGACTGAGGGTTTATTGAGCATATTCGCACCCCTGGGTGCGATGTTTGGTATCGGCTTACTGGGTACAGGGCATTGTTTTGCCATGTGTGGGGGCATCACATCGGCCCTGGGTTTTGCCAGTGATAGGGGTGGTCGCCGTTTTATTCTGGCCTATAACCTGGGGCGGATTTGTAGCTATGCCTGCGCTGGCGTAGTTGTCGCCAGCCTGGGTTATGCCAGCGCTCACTATTTGGCCTTAGCACCATGGCTGCGCGCCATGGCCGGCTTTTTATTAATCGCTTTGGCTTTGAACATGCTTGGTTGGTGGCGCGGACTGAGTTACCTGGAAAAAGCGGGCGGCCTACTGTGGCGACGCATTATGCCCATGGCTCAGAGTCTATTGCCGGTGCGCTCCTTGCGTTCGGCAATACTTCTTGGCCTGGTATGGGGCTGGTTGCCCTGCGGCCTGGTGTATACGGCACTGGCTTACGCGGTCACAGCAGAAACGCCATTGCAGGGGATGGCGCAAATGGCAGCCTTTGGCTTTGGAACTCTTCCGGCGGTGTTATTGGGGGGGCTGTCTTTGGGCAAGTTGGCGGAGCTCTTGCGCAGTAGGAAATTGCGTCTTATTTTCGCTTTGCTATTGTTGGCCTACGGTATTTGGACCCTTTGGTTTGCCGTTTTCCCCCATCATCCGCATTAGCCCATTATTGGCTGGGACTCTTATAAAAGCGTACACAGAAGTTGCTTGATATCTATCAATACATCGCCATGATTTTCACGGTATAAGTAGCATAAATTGGGCGCAATGCCAGGAGTTTACATGTTCGGATATATACCGGGATTAATGTTTAATCCGCGCAAGCAATGGCGAAATATTGCCGCATTGAGCGATGAAAATATCAAGCGCCTCTTACCCTATCCCATCGTCATGACCTTATTGCCGGTCCTGGCTTTTTTTATTGGTGCGACGAAAGTTGGCTGGTCGGTGAGCGGGGACGGCATTGTGCGCATCACCGAGGCCAGTGCCATTCCTTTAATCGTGCTGTTTTATGTCGCGCTATTGGGGGCGATAGTTTTTATTGGCTTGATGATTAACTGGATATCGCAGACCTATCAGACGGCTTCGTTTCCGATCAAGGGCGTGGTGCTAATGGGTTATGCCTGTACACCGGTGTTCTTGGCCGGAGCGTTTGCGGTGTACCCGATCTGGTGGCTCGATGTCATGGTCGGTACGGTGGCGGCGATTTATACCATTTATCTGATTTACGCGGCCATACCGATCATGATGCACGTGCCCTGGGACAGGGGTTTCCTCTATGCCAGCGCGGTCTTTATGATTGCCCTGGTCTATGTGGTCGTTGTCCTGGTCGGCATCACCATTGTCTGGGAGTATGTTGCCACGCCGGTATTCACAGATTAGCTATTTGCAGGCTAGGGCCGCGGCGATTAGTGGCTATTGCTGGGGTCTTGCGTAGCAGACTTTAACTTGAGAAAAAATGCGCCCAGGCAGGCGACGACAAGGGCCGGGGCGAGATGGAATTTCAACATGTGGTCGGGGGCGTACATGCAGGCTATTTGCATATACCAGGCAGGTATTAGTCCCGCTGCCAGGCCTAGAGCGAAGCCTGTACTACCGGTCTTCAGTACGAAGCGCTGCCGGGCGCATAGGCCGGCAAAGAATAGGGGCGGCAGGGCGTAAATAAGGGTCTCATACACACAGTAGTGACGCGAGCCCTCTGTCGAGGGTTCTAGTGCCGGATCGATAAGCCCGTAAACGTTCAATGCTACCCACAACAGAACCGTCAGCGATGCCGCTGCTTTCAGCGCCGGCCTGAGCGCACCGGGTATTGTTTGTTGAAAGGCGGTGAAAGTCGTCAACACAATAGCCGCGAACCCCAGTAGCATTTCCAACAGAAAGCGGG
>MAAU01000072.1 GCA_002162825.1 Gammaproteobacteria bacterium 54_18_T64 | reverse complement strand
TCCGATGTTTGAAAAAACCGATAGCGGTAGCTGGACGCCATTGCATCACCCCTTTACCCAGCCCTCGTGCTCGGTTGAAGAGTTGCGCGCCGATCCGGGTGCGGCATTGTCCAATGCCTATGACATGGTGCTGAATGGCACGGAGCTGGGTGGCGGATCGGTGCGAATCCACGATTCTGAGATGCAGAAAGCGGTTTTTGAAGTGCTGGATATTAATGAAGCAGACCAGCAGGCGAAGTTTGGTTTCTTGCTCGAGGCACTGAAATACGGTTGCCCACCCCATGCGGGCGTGGCCTTTGGTCTCGATCGACTGATTATGTTGATGGTCGGCGCCGCCTCGATACGCGACGTTATTGCCTTCCCGAAAACCCAGTCGGCACAGTGTTTAATGACGGATGCGCCGGGGCTGGTCGACAACACACAATTGCGCGAGCTGAATATTCGCTTGCGAGAAAAAGCAAAGAGTGAAAAAAGCGAGTAGGAGTCAGTTATGGCGGGCCACAGCAAATGGGCGAATATCAAACATCGCAAAGCGGCTCAAGATGCTAAGCGAGGTAAGGTTTTTACCAAGTTAATTCGTGAGTTAGTGGTGGCGGCGAAAGCCGGTGGCCCCAATCCCGATGACAACCCACGCTTGCGCGCCGCCGTTGATAAAGCCCTCGGCGCCAATATGAAAAAGGACACCGTCGACAAGGCGATTGCCCGTGGTGCCGGTACTGGTGAGGGTGAAAACTACGAAGAGGTGACCTACGAAGGCTATGGCCACGGTGGTATCGCCGTGCTTGTTGAATGCCTGACTGACAACCGCAATCGCACCGTGGGCGATGTGCGCCATGCCTTTACCAAGCGCAGCGGCAACCTCGGTACAGACGGTTCGGTGGCCTATTTATTCACGCGCACCGGGCAAATGAGTTATGCGCCCGGCGGCGATGAAGAGCAAATTATGGATGCCGCGCTAGAGCTGGGTGCCGATGATGTGGTAACCCATGACGACGGTTCCATCGATGTGATGACGAGCTGGGAAGACTTCCTCACTGTAAAAACAGGCCTGATTGAAGCGGGACTTACGCCCGAAGATGCCGAAGTGACCATGATTGCCTCACTAATGGTCGAGCTGGATAAAGACGGGGCCGAAAAAGTCATCGCCCTGGTCGATAGCCTGGAAGACCTCGACGATGTACAGAATGTTTATACCAATGCCGATATTTCCACCGAAGTACTTGAGCAGTTGAGCGAATAATTGCCCAAGGACTTTATTTTTTAACGAGTAGTCATACTTATCAATACAAGGAACATGAAGATGAAAGTCATTAAAAAGACCGCAGAATACACGGTTAGTCAAAAGCGTTCGGGTCGTTACGCCGTTGCCGCCGCTGATGGCAGCGCCATTAACGCTGAAGAAAAAACCAAAATTTTATTGGCCGAAGAGCTGATTAAGCTGACCGCGCCCAAGCCTGCAGAGCCCGAAGCCGAAGAAGCACCTGCAGAAGAAGCCGCTGAATAAGCTGGTTTTTTCGTAAGGTGTGGCAAAAGGGTGGCGTGAGCTGCCCTTTTTTTTGCGCAGGTTTTTATGAGCCGGATATAAAGTCAGCTAAAAACCACTTTGGCTTGACGGGCAATGCCACCATTGCAACACTTGCCAAACCATGAAATGTGAGCTGATAGATGACACGAATACTTGGTATTGACCCCGGCTCGCGGCGCACCGGTTTTGGCATTATCGATGTTATTGGCAGCAAAACCCAATATGTGGCGAGCGGTGTTATCCGTCTACCGACGGGCGCACTACCAGAGCGATTAAAGGTGATTTTCGAAAATATCAGTGAGTTGATCGGTGAATACCAGCCTGTTGAAATGGCTGTGGAAGATGTGTTTTTTGCCCGCGATCCACGAGCGGCCTTGAAGCTGGGGCAGGCCCGAGGGGCGGCCATCGTTGCCGGTGTGACAGCGGATCTTCCGGTGGCGGAGTACAGTGCAAAAACTGTTAAGCAGGCGGTGGTCGGCAATGGTGGGGCGAAGAAAGATCAGGTGCAGCAAATGATTATGCGCCTCTTGAAATTGCCCGCCCCGCCCCAGGAGGATGCCGCCGATGCCTTGGCGGTTGCTATTTGTCACGCCCATAGCATGACGCACCAGCTGGCGGTAAAAGGCGTTACTGGCTATGCCCGGGGTCGTTTAAAATAGATTGAGAGCTGCCACGAGGGTTCTTTTTCTCGCCTTTGGCATTCTATTTGGGTGAAAGTGTACTCAAGTGCTCATTAACTACAGTAAACTCCCTCTCTGCGCGCAGAGTTGCCTCGCCTGAGAGCGCCTGCTGTTGGTGCCTGAAAGAAAAACCACTCTCATGAAGATGCTTCATATAATGACCTCGGTCTGACACTTGAAACTCGTATTAATCGACGGGGCCGCCTCGGGCCGTCGCTAGCGGAAACCACAATGATAGGACGAATACGCGGTATCCTGCTCGAGAAGCAGGCGCCTTTTTTACTGCTCGACGTACAGGGTGTGGGCTATGAAATACAGGCCTCCCTAACGACATTTTTCGAACTGCCCGATATTGACGAGACGGCCACCCTGCACACCCATTTTGTGGTGCGTGAAGATGCCCAGCTACTCTATGGCTTTAGTAGTCTCGCCGAGCGACAGTTATTTCGCGAGCTGATTAAGGTCAACGGCGTTGGCCCAAAAATGGCACTGGCAATTTTGTCGGGTATGAATGCGAGCGAATTTGTCCATTGCGTGAAGAGTAAAGATATCGCCACACTGGTGCGCCTACCCGGTGTCGGTAAAAAAACCGCCGAACGCCTGGTGGTTGAAATGCACGACCGCGTCGAGAAATGGGCCCTGGCCAGTGATAGTGCTGGTGCGGTTGCTAGCCCGCAGGGCAGTGGCGCCGTGCAAGAGGCTGAGAGCGCACTGATTTCCCTCGGCTATAAGGAGCCGGAAGCGGCGAAGATGATTGCCGCGGTCAGTGCCGGCAATCAACAGGCGAGCAGTGCCGAGCTGATTCGCGCTGCGCTGAAAAATAAGGCGGCGTAGTCAGCGAGTTAGTCAATACTTATAGATAAAGTTTACATTTAACACGGGAAAGACAGAGCCGAAATGATAGAGACAGACCGCCTGGTTGCGGCAGAACCGATATTGGTCGAAGAGCGTATGGACAGGGCCATTCGCCCCGAAAAGCTCTGTGACTATATAGGCCAGGAAGTGGTATGCGAGCAAATGGATATTTTTATTCGTGCCGCCCAGGGTCGCGGCGAGCCCCTCGATCACACCCTGGTCTTTGGCCCCCCGGGCTTGGGTAAAACCACCCTGGCCAATATTATCGCCAACGAAATGTCGACCAGCCTGAAATCAACCTCCGGGCCGGTGTTGGAAAAGGCCGGTGATTTGGCGGCAATTATGACCAGTCTTGAGCCCGGTGATGTACTGTTTATCGACGAAATACATCGCCTCAGTCCGGTGATTGAAGAAATTCTCTACCCGGCGATGGAAGATTTTCAGCTCGACATTATGATCGGAGAGGGGCCCGCCGCCCGCTCCATAAAGCTCGACTTGCCGCCCTTTACCCTGGTGGGTGCGACCACGCGGGCGGGCCTGCTGACCTCGCCACTGCGCGACCGTTTTGGCATCGTGCAGCGTCTTGAATTTTATTCGGTCGAGGAACTGGCGACGATTGTTAGCCGCGCCGCCGATATCCTCGATGTCACGATGGAAGCTGATGGTGCGATAGAAGTGGCGCGCCGTTCCCGTGGTACGCCGCGTATCGCCAATCGCCTGTTGCGTCGGGTGCGCGATTACGCCGAGGTGAAATCCGACGGCCGCATTAGCGCCGCTGTTGCCGACGCGGCGCTGTCCATGCTCAACATTGATAAGCTCGGCCTCGACCATATGGACAGGCGCTTGCTACTGAGTGTGATGGAGAAATTTGACGGTGGCCCGGTCGGCGTCGACAGCCTCGCCGCGACGATTAGTGAAGAGCGCGGTACCATTGAGGACGTGGTTGAGCCCTATCTGATTCAGCAGGGCTATTTAATGCGCACCACTCGCGGGCGAGTGGTGACACGCCACTGCTACGAACACTTCGGTTTCAAGATGCCTAAGGCTCTGCTCGAACAGCAGCAAGGGGAGGGCGGCGAAGTATGAACGAATTCCGCTTGCCGATCCGCGTTTATATTGAAGATACCGATGCTCAAGGCATCGTTTACTACGTTAATTACCTTAAATTTATGGAGCGTGCCCGCTCTGAATGGTTGCGTAGCTATGGTTTTGATCGCCCAGCATTTGGCGACGAAGGGCAAATTTTTGTCGTCCATTCATTGACGACGAATTATCGCAAGCCGGCAAAATTGGATGACGAGATTGTCGCCACCGCTAAAGCCACGGCCTATGGCAAGGCCTATTTCGTGGTGGAGCAAAAGATTTACCGCGACGATGAACTACTTTGCGAGGGAAGCATCAAAGTAGCTTGTGTCAATCAGGCCAGTGGCCGGCCAACGGCGATGCCGCGCAAGATGATAGAGAAAATATTCAGTCATTCGTGTCAATAAGCTCAAATAAAAGTGGAGTAATGCGTGCCCGAACAACAACTTTCATTGCTATCGCTGGTGATAGGGGCCAGTGTCCCCGTACAGCTGGTGATGTTTATCCTCTTGCTTGCCTCCATGGTTTCCTGGCTGATGATTGGTCAGCGCTGGTGGTACCTGCGCCAAATGAGTGGCGGCTTTAAGGCCTTTGAAGGTACTTTTTGGTCGGGCATTGACCTCAACGAGTTGTTCCGCGAAGGCAGTGTGCGGCTCAATGATAATGAAGTGGTCGACGGTGTTGAAAATGTTTTCCGCTCGGGTTTTAGGGAATTTAACCGCCTCACCAAGAACGAGGGAACGGATCCCGATGCGGTGATGGAGGGCACCGAAAGGGCGATGCGAGTGGCCCTGTCTCGTGAAGAGGAAAAGCTCAATACCCATTTGCCGTTTCTCGCCAGTGTCGCCTCTGTCAGCCCCTATATTGGTTTATTTGGCACAGTCTGGGGCATCATGCAATCCTTTCGGGGGCTGGCGACTATGCAGCAGGCAACGCTCGCGGTGGTGGCACCGGGCATTTCCGAGGCCCTGATTGCCACGGCCATGGGCCTGTTTGCCGCGATACCTGCAGTGTTGGCCTACAATCGTTTCTCGGCCGATGCCGATGCCCTCTACGGGCGCTACGACACCTTTGCCGACGAGTTCACCAGTCTCCTCCATCGTCGCGTGCACAGTAGCTAATACGATGGCGAGAAAAAAATCCAAGCGGCGTTTTGTTGCAGAAATTAATGTCGTGCCCTATATCGATGTCATGTTGGTGTTGTTGATCGTATTTATGGTGACGGCACCACTGTTGATGCAGGGCGTAAAAGTTGACTTGCCGCAGGCGCCGTCGAGTCCGCTCGACGATAAAGATAATGAGCCACTGATTGTTTCAATCAAGGCAGATGGCAGCTACTACCTCGATTTGGGCGGCGCTAAGAACCGGCAGGAACCTTTGTCGGCCATTGTCGACAAAGTCGCCAAGGTCCTGCGGCAGAAACCCGATACCCCGGTATTGGTTTGGGGCGACACACAGGTTGAATACGGCGTGGTGGTGAGCTTGATGACCCAGCTGCAAGCTGCTGGGGCGCCGAGTGTTGGTTTAGTAACGGAAGCCCCTAGCTCGGCGCGTTGATGCGGATTAGCAATGACCTGAAAAAGTTGGCCATTTATAGCCTGGCGGGCCTGTTTAGTGTGGCTCTGCACGGCTTTGTGGTGTTTTTGTTATTGGTTGGCTGGACAGAAAAAAGCTCAATTAAGCAGGTCCAGCGGCCGAATTTTGTGCAGGCAAGATTGATCCGGATGGAGCCGAGAGCGCAGGCCCAGGATAAACGGCTCGCTAAGAAGAAAGCTGCGGCGGTGAAAAAAAGGGCAGAGCAGCAGCGTAGAGAGAAAGCGCGTAAGAAGAAGGCCGCGGAACGGAAAAAAGCAGAACGGAAAAAGGCAGTACAGAAAAAAGCACGAGACGAAAAAGTACGTCGTGATAAGGCCTTAAAGAAAAAACAGGCGGACGCCAGGGCGAAAAAAGCCGCTGAACAGAAGAAGAAAGAAGTACAAGAGAAACAGGCTCGAGAGGTGCAGCGCCAGCAAGAACTGCAACGCCAGACGCGAGCGCAAGCCCTGGCCAGCGCTCTCGATAGTGAGGATGAGTTTCTCGCCGATGAAGAAAGTGGCTCTCTGGTTCAGGGTTATCAGCAATATATTCAGCAACGGATTATCGCCAATTGGAACCGCCCCCTGAGTGCGCGGCGCGGCATGGAGACTATTTTATCGATACAACTGGTGCCGACTGGTCAGGTAGTCGGTGTCACAGTATTGAAGTCGAGCGGCAACCCAGCCTTTGATTTGTCGGCTCAGCAGGCGGTGAAAAAGGTTGGGCGCTTTGATAAATTACAGGACTTGTCACAGCAATCTCCGCGCCTGTTTGAACGGAGTTTTCGACAGTTTCAGTTGGTGTTTCGACCCGATGATCTGCGGCTTTAAACAGCTGCGGGGCGCAGATTTATTTTTTTAGTCTAAAAGTTACAGAGGTAAGTGGTGATAGCCGGGATTTATAGAGTTATTTTACTGTGTTGTTTGATGCCCCTGTCGGCCCTGGCCGAACTGAGCATAGAGATTACCCGTGGGGTCGATAATCCCACCAGTATCGCTGTGTCGCCAATCAGGCTGAAGGGGGGGGCATTGAGCGAGGATATTAGTGCCATCGTGGCGGCCGATTTGGATCGTAGTGGCCTCTTTGCCACTATGCCGCGTGCCAATATGCTCTCCAATCCGGGCATGCTTTCAGAGGTGTACTACCGCGATTGGCGCATTGTCGGCATGCAGTATCTGGTGGTGGGCAGTGTCCTGCGTCAGGGGGATGGCCGCTTGAGTGCCACTTTTAGTTTGGTAGAGGTGGCGGGTGAGCGGGTGCTCTTTACCCATGTGGTGAAGGGCCGCGATAGTGAATTACGCGATCTTGCCCACTACATTAGCGACAAGGTGTTTTATACCATTACCGGTATTAAAGGCGCGTTTTCGACGCGTCTGGCCTATGTGACGGCAATCAATGAGTCTGGGCGGCAGATGTATCGCTTGATGGTTTCCGATGCCGACGGTGCCCGTGAGCGGCTGATGCTGAAATCGAAAGAGCCCATCATGTCGCCAGCCTGGTCACCGGATGCCAAAGAGCTGGCCTACGTGTCTTTTGAGACCGGGCGTCCGGCGATCTTTCGCCAGCGCCTCGACAATGCCAGGCGCGAACAATTGACTAATTTTAAAGGCTTAAATGGCGCGCCGGCCTGGTCGCCCGATGGCAAAAGCATGGCCCTCGTGCTGTCGAAAGACGGTAATCCGGAAATTTATCTCTACAGTTTGGCGGCGAAAACCTTTACGCGACTGACCCGCCATTTTGCCATCGATACCGAGCCGAACTGGATGAGCGATGGCAAGTCGCTTATTTTTACCTCCGACCGGGGTGGTTCGCCGCAGATTTACAAACTCAATATTATCAGTCGTAAAGTTGAGCGCCTGACTTTCAGTGGTTCCTATAATGCGCGGCCGCGCCTATCGGCCGATGACAGAACTCTGGTGATGGTGCATCGCTCACAGGGTATTTTTCATATTGCCGCGCAGGATTTAGTGAGCGGTGATCTGCGTATCCTGACTCAAACTCGTCTCGATGAGTCGCCCACCGTGGCACCCAATGGTGCGATGCTGATGTACGCCACCAAGCGCGGTAATAAGGGGGTGTTGGCTGCAGTGTCGATTGATGCCGGCAGCCGCTTCTTGCTGCCCTCGCGACGGGGCGATGTTCGTGAGCCCGCGTGGTCGCCCTTTTAAAGAGAATGGTTTAAAGTACGCCCGTTTGTTATTGACCCCACCCACAAGGAAAATATTATGAAGTTTGAAACACTAAAACCTGTTTTGGCCTGCGCGTTGTTGTCGAGCTTTTTGGTAGCCTGTTCGAGCACACCACCGTCGACCTCAGCTGGCACCGACAGTGGTTCTGCAACACTGTCTACCGATAGCGTGGCAACGGGTAGTATTGATGGTGGGGACGTTAGTGGTAGTGACATCGATACCGCAGGTGGTATCGAAACAGTTTTCTATTTTGATTTCGACAAATCAACACTCAAGCCCGAGTCGCTGGCGGCACTGCGTACACACGCCCAGCGCCTGATTGCTAGCCCGGTTGGTGTGCGTCTTGAAGGTCATGGCGATGAGCGCGGCACGCGAGAGTACAACATGGCTCTGGGTGAGAGTCGCGGTAGCTCGGTGAAAGAATTCCTGGTGCTACAGGGCGTTGATGGCAGTTTGCTTGAAGTGGTCAGCTACGGTGAAGAGCGTCCCGCTTCACTGGATAGTACCGACAACAGTTGGGCTATGAACCGTCGCGTTGAAATTAAGTAAGTAGGGTCGCGACGCATATTCCCACTTGCAGATTAAGGGTGCTTCAATGGTGATTCAAGGGCTGTCTGTGCCGAGATGGCATGGTCTTGCGGCCGTACTGGTTCTGAGTTGCCTGGCTCTGCCGGTTCGCGCCGCGGCGCCGGTTGCCGAAATTTCTGGGGCAGGGGCTGCGTCTCAAGTCTTGCCGGCAATGGCAGTACCGACGAGCTCGCCCCAGGTGGATACCTATTATTTACTGCAAAGCCTGCGCGATGAGCTGCGTGACTTGCGCGGTATGCTAGAGGAGCAGGGCCATACCTTGCGACAACTCAAGCAGCGCCAGATTGACGATTATATTGACCTCGACCGACGGTTTGGTAGTCTTGCCACTGGGGCTGCGAGTGTGCCGGGCCAGGCGCTTGGCGCGAGCCCAGTAGCTCCCGTACTGCCCAGTGTGCCGGTCGTTACCGAGGCTGGCGATAAAAGCATTTATGAGCAGGCCTATCGACTCCTGAAGGCAGGGCAGGTGCCCGATGCGCTAGCTGCTTTTAAAACCTATTTAAGCAAATACCCGAAGGGTCGCTACGTCGCCAATGCTCAGTACTGGATGGGTGAGATCTACATGCTCAACAATCAGCTACAAGAGGCTGGTGAGGCTTTTCGCGTGGTGGTGGAGCAGTTTCCCGCCCATCGCAAAATGCTCGATGCCAGCTTTAAGCTCGGCAAGGTCTATCACCTACAGGGTGAAGATGAAAAAGCCAGGGTCCTACTCAGCGGGGTTGCGGCCACTCAGGGCAGTGCCGGCAAGTTGGCGGGAGATTACCTCAAGGCCAATTTCTAAAAGGCAAATAAATAAGGCCTGCACGAAGCGCGCTTGAAGGCGGCCTGGCACTGTGTTTCGCCGAAGTGTTGCGGTAAAATCCCCGGTTAATTATTCACTACCCTGAGTCGCTTCAACGGCTGCCCAGTGTCAGGATTGTCGATGTCAGCAGCTAGCCTCCGCATTACCGAAATATTCTATTCCCTGCAGGGTGAGACCACCACCAGCGGTTTGCCGACGGCCTTTATTCGCCTCACCGGTTGCCCCCTGCGTTGCCATTACTGCGATACCGAATACGCTTTTTTTGGCGGTGAAAAATACCCCATTAGTGAGATCCTCGAACAGGTGAAAGGTTACCGGCCACGTTACGTAACCGTGACGGGTGGAGAGCCCCTGGCCCAACCCAACTGCTTGCCCCTCCTTACTGAGCTCTGTGATGCCGGCTACCGGGTGTCACTGGAAACCAGTGGCGCCCTACCCATTGATGAGGTTGACGAGCGAGTGGTGATCATCCTCGATTTGAAGACCCCGGCCTCGGGCGAGTCGGGTCGCAATTTGTGGGAGAATCTGCCCCACCTAAAAAGCGGTGACGAAATTAAATTTGTCATCTGTGATCGCGCCGACTACGAATGGGCGCGGCTCAAGCTCGATCAATACGGTCTCGGCGATGATTCCCGTGAGCTATTGTTTTCACCCAGCCAGGGCCAGCTGGAGCCCGCTCAGCTGGCTGCATGGATCATAGAGGACAACTTGCCTGTGCGCCTGCAAATGCAGCTTCACAAGCAGCTCTGGGGCGACAGGCCCGGTACTTGAGCGGCGCGGCGTAAAGTTTGCGAGAGAGGCTATCATGACGACAAAAGAAAAAGCGGTGGTACTGGTATCCGGCGGCCTGGATTCCGCCACAGTGCTGGCTATGGCCCTGGCTGAGGGTCTTGAGTGCTATGCGCTGGCCTTTGACTATGGTCAGCGCCACCGGGCGGAGCTGGATGCCTCGCGCCACATCAGCAGTGCCCTTGGCTGCCAGGCTCACAAGGTGGTTACCCTCGACCTACGAGCCATCGGCGGTTCGGCCCTGACCGACGATAGCATCGATGTACCCGAGGAGCAGGCTGAGGGCATTCCCGTGACCTATGTGCCGGCGCGCAACACGGTATTTCTTTCGTTGGCCCTGGGCTGGGCCGAGGTCATCGGTGCCAACTCGATTCATATTGGCGTCAATGCCGTCGATTACTCCGGTTACCCGGATTGCCGCCCCGAATTTATCGCAGCCTTTGAGGCTGTCGCCAATCTGGCCACCCAGGTTGGTGTGGAGGGGCAGACCATGCGCATCCACACGCCCCTGATGTCCCTCAGTAAGGCCGAGATCATTAATCGTGGTATGGCTCTGGGCCTGGACTATGGTTTGACCGTTTCGTGCTACCAAGCCAGTGACAATGGTCTGGCCTGTGGTGTTTGTGACAGCTGTCGATTGCGTACGGAGGGCTTTATGGCCGCCGGTGTGGCTGATCCGACAAGATATGTCTAAAAATGCAAAATTACGCTTGACCTTTTTTTCGTGGCAAGTAAGATGTGCGCCTCTTCTGAGGGCCGTTAGCTCAGTTGGTAGAGCAGTTGGCTTTTAACCAATTGGTCCTGGGTTCGAATCCCGGACGGCCCACCATTTTTTTCTTTAGTCTCAATGCCTCGCGGCCACCCTGTTTTATGGGTGTTGCGCACCCAGCAGGCATAGATCAAATCCCCCGCATTTTATTTGCCTCCAGTTAGTTGTTTCACGTTTGTGACGATTTTCTTAGCCGCTATTGTTACCTCATGCACAGCGAATAAATTTTTCGATTTATGCCATCGCTTGTTGCTCTGGCCAGGTTCTAGCGGTAGTCGTTGAGCTCGATAGTTGTAGAAACTATTGCCCCTGTTTGTAGGTTTCCCCTGTTTCACTTTGACGGTGATTCTCACAAATTGAGTAAGTACATTCCCTCTGCCCTAAAGCCGGGTTAGACTTGCCCACTAGTAATTAAAAGCGTGCTAAAGGGAAGTGGGAATGATGGCTGATCAAGGAGAGGAGGTGGTATTGGCAGAGGGCAGTGCCGAACAATCCTCTTCGCACCTGCAAGCTGATGACGTACTACGGGCGGCTTTACTTGAGGGTAGGCTACTGAGTGCCTCCGACTTTGCGCGGGCCCAGCGCGTACACAGTGAAAGCAGTGATGAATCCCTGGTCGCTCTGTTACTGCGTTTGGGCATGGTCTCTGAGCGGGGTATGGCTAAGGTTCAGGCCGATATGG
>MAAU01000004.1 GCA_002162825.1 Gammaproteobacteria bacterium 54_18_T64 | reverse complement strand
GCGGCAATACACCCCGACGATCGACTCCAGGTCAACCGCGCCATCGAAAACTGTATTCAGCACGATATGGATTACGACATAGAGCACCGCATAGTATGGCCCGATGGTTCCGTGCACTGGGCCCACGAAAGGGGCGACGTGACCCGCAATGCCAGCGGTGTGGCACTACGCATGCTAGGTGTCGTGCAAGACATTACTCAGCGCAAAGCCATCGAGCTGGGCCTGGTGGAAGAACAACGCCGTCTCAAAGAAGCCCAGCAAATCGGTGCTATTGGCGACTGGTGGCTGGAGTTTGCCGACAACTCGCTACACTACTCCGGTGAGGCGGCGCGAATTGTTGGCCAGCTGGCGCCAGCCGGTGGCTTCGACCTCAGTGAAATATTAGAAAAAATTGACGCCGAGGACCGCCAGGCCATTGCCCTCGACAATAAAAAAGTTCTTAAACTGGGCCAGAGCAAGGTCGACATCCGTATCCACCCCAAAAAAGGCACGACTCGCTGGGTACAGACGGCACGCAGTGTCATGCGCGACGAGGGTGGTCACATCATCGGCTTTCGCGGCACAGTGCAAGATATTAGCGAGCGCAAGGCGGCCGAACAACGACAACAGCACAACCATCGCATTCTTGAAAAAATCGCCAAAGATGCACCCCTGGCGGACACGCTGAAGCTTTTGATTGAACAAGCCGAAGCGATTCAGACCAATCGTCTAGTGGCAATCCTGGCTGTCGACCCCGTCAGTGAACAGCTGTATTGCCGGGCGGCCCCCAGTTTACCCAGTACGTTGATAGGGGCTTTAAATGCACTAAAAATCGATGCCAGCCTGGTACCCCAGCAAACCAGTATCATCGATCATATTTCCCAGCACAGAGACTGGCAAGATTTCCGCCAGGCCTCCGAAACAGCCGATTGCTACATCTGCTGCGCAAGGACCATAGAATCGTCCAACGGGCAATTACTCGGCCTGCTTCTGATGTATAGCCCCGAGCCAAATTCTGCCAACATTGAGTGCACATCGCTGAGCAAGGATCTCAGCCACTTTTCCGCCATCGCCCTGGAACAAAAACAAACCTTATTGACATTGATGGAAGCCAAGAAAGACGCCGATCGGGCGAATCAAGCCAAGTCTCAGTTTTTGTCGCGCATTAGCCACGACTTGCGAACCCCCCTAAACGCCATTATGGGCTTTGGACAACTACTGGGTATGGATAAAAGCTCGCCCTTAAGCCAGCGCCAGGGCGACTGTGTAGAAGAAATCAACAAGGCCAGTGAACATCTACTGGAGCTAATTGACGACATACTCAAACTTGCGAAGGTTGAAAGTGAGTACCTTGAGCTCAACCTTGAGGCCATTAACATTACAGAGCTGATCGATGAGTGCCAGGCCTTAATCTCACCACTGGCAATAGAACGAAACATTCACTTCGCTCCAGCCCTCTCCCAGGGCACGCAACCAGGTAGCTATGTTAAAGCCGACCGCAAACTCCTCAAGCAGGTACTGCTGAATTTACTCAGCAACGCGGTCAAATATAACCATCACGGTGGCAGTATTTGTCTGTACTACCAGCCGGCGGGCGACTTCCTGCGCATACTTGTCACTGACAGCGGCCCAGGCTTGTCTACAAATCAGCAGGACAGTTTATTTACCCCCTTTGAACGTCTTGGCGCAGAACATTCGGAAGTCAAGGGCAGCGGCATGGGCCTGGTCATCGCCAAGAGCCTTGTCGAAAACATGGCCGGTACCATGGGCCTGGACAGCGCACTCGGCAAGGGCTCAACCTTCTGGATAGAACTACCCCGGGCAATTGAGTCATTCCAGACCGGGGCCCCATATACCCAGCCCTAATTCCAAAAGGACATCCGCCTATCACTACCGGAACCAGCTAACAAAACCGGCGTAAATGACAACCCCGTAGGCCTCAAAACAACTAACATACAAGCAATGTCCCAAGACCCAAGGTAGTAATGCGATCGAGTAATCTAGGTCTAACAGACCTGAAATCAATGAACATTCTGATCGTCGATGACGAGGCCGCTAACGTACGCTTACTCGAGACCCTCCTCGATGTAGCTGAGTATAAAAACCTGGTCTCTACCCAGGATCCCCGCAATGTACTGGGACTGTGTAGAACACGTGCCATTGACCTCCTGCTACTCGACATCAACATGCCGCATATGAACGGCTACGAAGTCATGGAGCAACTTCATGCCCTCGGCGAAGAAAAGCCGGTGGTACTGGTATTGAGTGCCCAAACAGAGCGCAATTATCGCCATCAAGCACTGGATAGTCTCGCCCTCGACTATGTACTTAAGCCCTTTGACACCCATGAACTACTTTCTCGCATTCGCAATTTACTTGAGGTGAGGCGCGCGCAAACCTATATGCGCCATCAAAATCAGCTACTGGAGCAAGAAGTCCACAAGCGCACACAAGAACTCACCGATTCACGCCTGGAAGTAGTGCGCCGCCTCGGGCGCGCTGCCGAATACCGCGATAATGAAACCGGCCTGCATATTATTCGCATGAGCAAAATCGCCGCGCTAATTGCCGGCGCCAGCGGCATGAGTGATGTGCAATGTGAACTCTTACTGAATGCCGCGCCCATGCACGACATCGGCAAGATCGGCATTCCCGACCACATTCTACAGAAGCCCGGCAAGCTGACAGCCGATGAGTGGCATATCATGAAAACCCACTCACAAATCGGTGCCGACATCCTCCAGGGTGACAACTCAGTCTTGCTACTCACGGCAAAAGAAATTTGTCTGTCCCACCATGAGAAATGGGACGGTAATGGCTACCCCAATGGCCTTGACGGAGAAGCCATCCCCTTGATGGCCCGCATCACCGCCCTGGCCGATGTCTTTGACGCCCTGACGTCGGTGCGCCCCTATAAAAAAGCCTGGGATGTGGCCGACGCATTAGCCCTGATTAAGGAAGAAAGCGGTAAGCATTTTGACCCTCACTTGGTGGGACACTTTATGTCAGTGGTCCCGGAAATCATCGACATCATGGGTGCGCATCAAGAGCCCAGTAGCGAGTAAGGCCCTCACGAAACCAGCAAAAATTACTTGCCCGGTGGTTTCTTCATTAATGGTGACAAGCCATCATTGGCCGGAGACTGCCCAGCACTGCCTTTCGACTTCCGCTTACCCTTGTTTTTGGTATTTCGATGACGACTGGCGCTCTTGTCCCCAGCTTTGATTTTTTTCTTCTTACCCGCCGCCTTACCATTGGACTTGAGTTTTTTCGGGCCACTGAATTTTGCCTTTAAACTCTTTACCGTGCGGCGTTCAAAGGCGGTCTCGGTATAGCGCTCAATGGCCGCCATCAGATTCCAGTCATTGGCACTGACAAACGATATCGCCAAACCCTGACGCCCCGCCCTTCCCGTACGACCAATACGGTGAATGTAGTCGTCAACACCCCGGGGGAAATCAAAGTTAATCACCGTATCGATATCTTTAACATCCAAACCCCGTGCCGCCACATCGCTGGCCACCAGCACGCTTATTTTGCCCTCGGCAAACTGACTGACCATAAAGTTACGCTCTTCCTGGCTCAGCTCCCCGTGCAATACCCCGGCACGAAATTTATGGTAGCGCAGCAGGGCGCTCAACTGGTCTGCAGTGATGCGCTTATTGGTAAAAACAAGCGTTTTTCTGGTTTGCTCCGGCACTGGGCTTAGGGCTACAGCCTCACCTTGTTGAGGCTGTAGCTGTTCATGCTTTGCCGGCTCGGCGCTTTCTTGCTCAGGCCTTACTGCCAGAACTTTTGTACTCTCTGAAGTGACTTGCCGGGGTCTCACCCTCACCTTGGTATTCGCCCAGGGGGAATTACCCTCGCCGCCTGTTTCGGGCGCGGGATCCACAGCGCCGACTTCGGCCGGCACAACTTCAGGCTGTGGAGCAGTAGCTTTGCCGACGCGCCCCTTATCAACGTCCCCATTGGACTTGAGCAGGTGAACCAGCAACTTTTCCCTATGGCTTTTATCGTCACTCAATATCACCTGTTGATGAATATGCACATGGCGACTGCGCTCGCTGCCCACGGTAATCTGTGTGGCATCAACAAGGATTTCACTCGCGATGCGGGTCACTCCGCTATGGCGCAGGGTGGCCGAGAGCAACAAAGTTTGCCGTTCGGGAGCACAAGCTTCGACGATGCTCAGCACATCGGCGCGAAAGCCCATATCGAGCATGTGGTCGGCCTCATCAATGACCAGAGTTTGCAGAGCCTTGAGGTCGACACTGCCGACCTTAAGCAACTCAATTAAACGCCCCGGTGTGGCAATAATGAATTCCGGGTTTTTGCGCAAAATCGATTTTTGATATTTAAAGTCATTGCCGCCAATAATCACTCCCGCTCGCAAGCCGGTATTTTTACCGAGTTGCGCAAAGTGTTTTTCAACCTGCCGAGCCAATTCCCGTGTCGGTACCAAAATCAAAACCAGGGTGCCGGCACTCGCCGCCTGCTGCTCAGACAAAATGCGCTGGGCACTGGGAATCAGATAGGCCAGGGTTTTACCGCTACCGGTCTTGGCACTAACCAGAAGATCGCGTCCGGTCAGCGCTTCTGGAATCACCTGGGCCTGAACATCTGTCGGTTGGACTAATTTGAGAGCTGCCAATGCCCCTCGCAAACCATGGTGCAGGGCTAGATCTTCTAACATATCAACATACCTTGAATAAAACTTTGAGAAAAATCACGACTGAGTGTGTGCTAACAGTGACTGCCAGAAACGCACACCCTTGGCACGCGCCAGGGCTTTGTTGCGCTCGGGAATTTGATCGATATTGGGATCGCCAGCAATGGCCCGCTCAATACTACTTTCCCGCAACAGGTGGAGCACCGGTAGTGGCGAGCGATTGGTGTAATTGGAGGCATCATCCACAGCTACCTCAGCGAATACATAGTCGGGGTGAAAGCTCGCCAACTGATAAACACCCGCGTAAGCGGCATCCTCCAGGGCCTGTTGAGCCCTATCCAACAATGCCAGGTAGTCATAAAAGTCTCGCCAACCATCGGCGAGTATCAGCAATGTGGTTTCAACTTCGCGGTGTTCATCGAGAAAGAGCATCTCATCGAGCAATGCAGCAATAGCAGCCTTGCTTTTACGACCCGAGAAGACGCGATAACGCACACGGCCCGCAGTAAACTCACCCTGGGCGAAGGGACAGAAGTTATGGCCAATGACCACCTCTTCGAGCCACTTTCGCACTTTGGCAATGGGCGCAGCGTGTTCCTGCTTCTCTGCCTCGTTGTCCACGCCATTACCCACGATGATTAACGGCGCGTATTTTAACCGATTACGGGCCCCGCAACCGCCCTCGCCAACAAAAAGCTGATCGGCCTTGCCGCCAATAAGCCCTTACGGCATAAATCAGGAGTAAAGGGTTCATCAACGAAGCCCTTTCTTGCTAGCCGGCCCCAAATAACAACTAGGCAATAACGCCCGCCTTACGCAGGTTCGTCAGTTCATCGGCACTGCAGCCAACCGAGCCCAGCAGCTCATCGGTGTGCTCACCCAATGCCGGAGACGGCAAGCGTATACCCGCAGGCTCATCGTTAAACACGGCCGGAGGGCGAGCCTGACGCATGCGCCCCCCACGGGGGTGGTCGTATTCAATAATCGAACCCGAATGGGCGACACGGGGATCATCCAGCACCTCGTCAAAGGTATTAATCGCGCCACAGGGCACCCCAGCGGCCTCCATGCGCGCCACCAGATCTGCTGTAGTGATGGTGACCGCTTTTTCCTCAATCACATTGAGCATCAAACCGTAATTGGTAAAGCGCTCCATGAGGGTATTAAAGCGAGGATCTTCTAATAACTCCGGCATATCGAGAGCCTCACAGGCCGCCTTAAACTCGACATCGCCGACAATAATAGTGGTGATGTAGCTATCGGCCGTTTTCACCACACGATAAAACTCAGAGATAAGTGGCTTCGCTTGGAAGCCCTCGTCACCCACAAAACTGTGATTCCAGTACACATCAGCCCACAGAAAGGCCAGACTGGCATCGAGCATGGAGACCTCAATTTTATGGCCACCCACGGTGCCGCGCTCGCGGGCAAACAGTGCCGATGAAATCGCCTGGGCGGCGGTATAGGCGGCAATTTTATCACTGGCAATGGTCTTTACTAGCTCCGGGGCATCGCCACCCACTCCCTGCGCGTAAGCGAAACCCGAAGCCCCCTGAATAATGGGGTCATAAACCCGCAAGCCGGCCGCCGGGCCGTCGGGGCCAAAGCCGGAAATCGACAGGTAAATAAGATTGGGATTGACCTTGTGCAGCTCCTCAAAGCCATAGCCCGAGCGCTGCAGTGCACCGGGGCGAGAATTCTGTACAAACACATCGGCCGTCTTGATCAAGTCGTGAATATAGGGCCGTACGCCCTCGTCCTTTAAATCGACAGCGATGGAACGCTTATTGCGGTTCATATAGCCGTTGTAGCCGGTCACACCCCCGCGCACACCGCCCACATGGCGCGATGGATCACCCACATCGATGGTCTCCAGCCGGATCACATCGGCACCCTGGTCGGCCAACAGGCCCGTCGCCAATGGCCCAGAGGCATTGGTTGTCACTTCAATAATTCGCACACCTTGTAACGGTTGCATATTTAATCCCTGTACTTGTTATTGTTTTGCCAGCGCTATAATCAATACCTTGTGGCAAGTAAAATTGTTGAGCGGCTCATTCAACCTTCTATGGCAGGAATAAGCAACTTTTGTGAACGAGGAAAACCAGAGAGTTTATCGACAAGATAAAGTGTAATTATCAATAGGTAAAGAAGAGGGGATGTAGGGCAGTATTCACCAATCTACTTCAAAATAAACTAGCGTAAATGCGCCCACGCCAGCTCATAAAAATCGACAATTTCCCCCACTAATTCCAGGGCTTCATTATCTTCATCATGCTCGAGTATGCGCTCGCTAAAGGCGATATTCTGCCAATAGCGACTGGCACCAATGGCCTCAATTAAAGGCAACCCGGCACCGGCATATTCCCAGTCGAGAACAATTAACTGGCCATCAATATTTTCAATTATATTCGCCGGAGTCAGGTCGTGATGGCAGAGCACCGGCTGTTCGATCGCCGCCTGGAAGGCCGACAAGCGGGGTTCTATGGCGCGATACAAACGCTGCGCACTCATCGGAAAGGGCTTATCCTTTTCCAGCATGCGCTGCCAGTAATTGCGCACATGAGCGCTGTAGTCAAAGACGGGGATATTGTCACTGACGGCGTGAATCTGGGCGATCAAATCCAGTAAGGCATCTATTTTGACAGGATCATCGAGACTGTCTGAGCGCCACTGTGTGCCCTGCACATACTCAGTAACCAATAGCCCCGCCTCGGGATCACAGTAGAAAATAGTGGGGGCGAAGACTTTGCCTTCAATCTGTTCGAGGATTTTTTGTTCGCGCCGCCTGTCGATGCCCAATCCCTCGACATTGGGATTATTGATGCGCATAACCATGCGCATCCCCCTGGCCTTGAGTAAGTAGTGTTGATTGGTCAAACCACCCGGCAGGCGACGAATAATTGTCGGCGGGGCATCCAGCGCCAGATGCCATTGGGGCCAGGTGTCGAAGGCACTACGAGCAGCATGAGAGAGTGGCATTTATTATTTTAAACCGGTTTCCACAGGGGCCTAGAATATTCAGTTGTTGCATCGACTGTTTATAAGTAAACAGCAATGAGGCGCGGCAGTCATCAGCTCTGAGCCAACAAAGGCCTTGCTGTATCGACAGTCATGCGCCTGCGCCAGGCAAAATAACCGAAGACCACAATAATCACATAGGCGACAAATAAAAGCGATGTTAAATGCAGGCCACGGTCGATATAAAGAAAAATAGAAACAGTATCGATAACAATCCAGTAGAGCCAGTTTTCAATAATTTTTTGCGTCACCATCCAGGTCGTCAACACGCTACCCCATGTGGTGAAGGAATCGAGATAGGGCAGAGCTGCCGTCGTATTATTGGCTAATAAGCTGCCCGACAGCCCTGTCAGTAGCACAATAAGGCCCCAGGCCAACAAATGATTCGACAAGGACCAGGAACGTATTTCGACCGCAGGTTTTGCCACCTCAGTATTCTCCCCAAGACTCTTGCCCCCCCGCCACTGCCACCAACCGTACAACGCCATTGCCATGTAGAAAATATTGAGGGCCGACTCCATCAATAAACTGACATCCCAAAATAAAACGCTATAAATTGCCGTACTAAGCAGGGCACAGTACCAGCACAAACTATTTTCACGCAGCGCCAACAGTAAATAGGCGATGGAAAGTAACACCGCCAATAACTCCCAGGGCGAGGTGACGAGCAACTGCTGCTGTGCACTAGCAAGTAAATCGAACAACTACAGGGCCTCGTAGTCGAGAATAAATTTGGTAACAAATATCGCCTTGCCGTATTTTTCGTGGCTCCAAACCATGGCGTCTTGCAACACCTCCATCACCCGTCCCTGCTCACCCATAAGTACCGTACAGGTGGGGAAGGTTTCGACTTTCAAGTCGGCGTAAGTATTTAATTTCTCAATAAAGCCGTCAATCGGCGGAATATAGCTTTCTGCCAAGGGGTACATACTGATTTCAGCACTGAGTAACATAAGCTTTACCACTCCATTTAAGGTTAGTCGTGGATTCAAATAATAAGTGTAAAGGATAGCCTTCACTCATGACTCGCGGTAAATACATCCTTGTACACTCCGCTTTGGCATCCTGCGTCGCTCTACCTTCTGCATCCATGCAGTCGTCGGCTTTGGCATCCTGCGTTGCCTAAAGCACCTACTCTTGGCGCTCTACCTTCTGCATCGCCTCAAAGCGCCTACTTCTGGCCATGCAGTCGTGCCTCCGGCGGTCATGTGCGAAAGATATCCTTTTCTTCTTCAGGGAGCCTCTGATTAAGTCTGGACAAAGTAGAGGGCGAGCTAAAATGTTTAGATTCAAGGCGCAAAGTGCACGTAATAGCGAGCTATTGCGAAGCTTTGCAACGAAGAAGCTGGATATTTTAGCCGCCAGATACGAGTTCATGACTTGTTCAGTGGCTCCTTAGTATTAGTACTCATCTAGAAACGGTAAGTAGCGTTAGCCCCAAATACTCGTGGTTCACCATATTGCACGTAATTTTCATCGACATAAAACTTACGCGGGTCATTACCAAAATAGAAGCCGCGAGTGGCGTAATCTTCATCGGTCAGGTTGCGCGCCCAAAGCGTAATATCCCAGTGCAGACTCTGGTAACCCAGACTGGCATTGAATAGCTCGTAGCTATCCGACTGCTGGTCATGACTGTCAGAAAAGTAAAAGGAGTCTTTACCCTCCGCTTCAAGCCGGGCGTAAAAGCCATCGCCAAAATCATAGCGACCACCAATATTAAACTGGTAGTTGGGCGCGTGAGCCTGCTCGCGACCGCTCTTGTCGACCAGGGTATCGTCGACATTAACAATAAAATTTTCTATTTCGCTATCGAGCCAGCCAAGGTTGGCAAACACTGTCAGCTGCTCGGTCAGCTGCCACACGGTCTCAAGCTCCAGCCCCCAGTTTTCGCCACTGGCGGCATTGTCAACGTAATCAACAAAGGTGGGGCCCTCGTTATACCAGCCCTTCAATTGCATATCGTCACGGTCCATAAAGAAGGCAGCGACTCGCAATTGTAAAGTGTCGTCCAGATAAGAGCCCTTCAAACCCATTTCATAATTGAGCAAGGTTTCAGTATCGAATTCTAAACGCTCATTGAGAAAAGCAATGACCGATGGCGGAAAACCGTTGCTCGCCGCTCGTCCTACCGCCTCACCATTGACGCCGCCGGCTTTATAACCCCGCGATACCAGGCCATAAACCAGAGTGTTGTCATCGACACTGTATTCAAGGCTAATCTGCCCACCCCAAAGGTCATCATCGGGGGAGGATTTTACCGCGCGACTGTCTTCATAGTCGGCTTCGAAACTCTCCCAGCGACCACCGACCGTAAGGGTTAAACGCTCACTCAAAGGCTTCGATAACTGACCATACAGCGCCAGGCTTTCAGTCTCGTAGCGGCTATCAAATTCTGCTGGTGTATAAAGCACCCAGTCGAAGAATTCCCGCGTTAAGTCTTCATCCTTCTGGTCATAATAAACACCGGCCACCCAATCGATAGTGCCCGCCAGTTGACCCGCTTCCGTTGAGGTGAGGCGCAGTTCAAAACGACTGGCTTCGCGGTCGCGAATATAATTATCGGTAGAAGAGTACTCCCAACCATCACAGGCTGTGCCCGCGCATAGACCGTTGTAACTCCAGTCTTCATCGTAACCGTATTCCAGATTGGAGTCGGACCAGCTGAACATTGTTTTAAGGGTGAAGGCCCGATGCCCTGTCCAGGTGCTAGTCAGACCAAGGGCTGTCGTTTCCTGGCTGTCATGGCCCGGCTCATCGGACAAGGTATGGCGGGTATTGTCGAGTGAAAAAGCATCGTAGCCATTGTCGATATCGACATACATGCCGGTGAGGTCAAAGCTCAGTGTATCGCTGGCCAGCCAGCGCAATTTACCCCGAGTACTCAACTCATCGATGTTATTGGTGTCATCCCGACCGAGATAATCGTTATCGATATAACCGTCACTGCGTGTCTGCTGCACGGCCAGGCGACCCAGCAAACCCTCGCTCAGTGGTCCGCTAACAACAGCCCCCATATTCCAGCTATCGTAATTGCCGTAGCCCGAACTCATCAGTGCTTCAAACTCTTCGCTCGGATCATTGGAGCGAATATTCACCATACCCGCAAGAGCATTAGCACCAAAGCGTGTGCCCTGGGGGCCACGAAGAATTTCGATCTGTCGCACGTCGAACAGCGTCGCCGCATTGCCCATGCCGCTGACATCAATGTCGTCGATCAACATGCCCACTGAAGGATTGACCGGATCGACAAACTGACTGCGCTCACCGATGCCGCGAATTTGCAGATAGCGCCCCCGCGAGGCGCCGCTGGCAAAATTCACATTGGGTGCGGCATTGAGCACATCTTGAAGATGCTCTGCCCCACGCTCGTCGATAAGCTGCTCGTCGAGCACACTCAGGCTGGCAGGTACGGAGAGAATGTCGAGATCACGAAAGGTCGCGGTAACGACGACTTCCTGCAGTGCGTTAGCACTACTGACATTATCGGCAACGACAGACAAAGAATTGAGGCTAAGCAAGCCCAGAGAAGTGGCCAAAAGGCCAGTAAAACAGGTGTTTTTCATTTGAGTCTCCGCAATACATAGAAATGGAGACCCGGAGGTGCATAAAGAAAAAGTGCGTAAAAAGACAAGATTGTGATAACCCTATTCCTACGCCGGCACTACCCGGATCAGGTTCAAGGGTTCATCAACTCTTTCACATAATGTTCACATAATGCGCCAGAATTGCTGTCTCAGGCCGTAGCCACCCCTTAGGAGTTCGCAAGTGGGCTTTGCGAGGCGCGTATTCTAAACGAGTTTATCAATAGCACAACGGCCAATTTTCCTGGCCAATCTAAGCTTATGGTGATTTGACCATTGGCAATGAAAAATGGTCATCGGTATAATTGCGCTCGCTTGGCGCAGGCCATGGATTCTCGGATTGAAGAAAGGTACCTAAGGCGAGTGCTAACTGGCCCTTGCAACCGACACTGTTCACCACACTAGTTAACCTATAGAAGGCATCGTTC
>MAAU01000071.1 GCA_002162825.1 Gammaproteobacteria bacterium 54_18_T64 | reverse complement strand
CAACGTGGGCAAATCCACCTTGTTTAACGCCCTCACCAAGGCCGGTATCGATGCGGAAAACTTCCCCTTCTGCACCATCGAACCCAACACCGGCGTGGTGCCGGTACCCGACCCTCGCCAGGACGCTCTCGCCGCCATCGTCAACCCCGAGCGCATTCTGCCCACCACCATGGAATTCGTCGATATTGCCGGCCTGGTCGAGGGCGCGTCAAAGGGTGAAGGCCTGGGCAACCAGTTTTTAGCCAATATCCGCGAAACCGATGCCATCGCCCACGTGGTGCGCTGTTTTGAAGACGAGAACGTTATTCACGTCGCCAACAAGATCGATCCGCTGGCCGATATCGAAATCATCAATACCGAGCTCGCCCTGGCCGACCTCGATGCCGTAGAAAAAGCCCTGCAAAAAACTGCCCGCGCCGCCAAGGGCAAAGATAAAGACGCCATTGCCTTACTGGCCGTGCTCGAGCGCCTACTGCCTCACCTCAATGAAGCCAAGCCACTGCGAAGCCTTGAACTCTCCGAGGAAGATATTGCCAAGTTGGGCGAAGTCAGTCTGATGACACTCAAACCCACTCTCTACATCGCCAACATTGCCGAAGATGGCTTTGAGGACAACCCCCTGCTAGCCAAGGTCGAAGCTCTGGCCGCCGCAGAGGGTGCCCAGGTCGTACCTATCTGCAATAAACTCGAAGCGGAAATCTCTGAGCTGGACGACGAAGACAAGGCCGAATTTCTCGCTGACCTGGGCATGGACGAACCCGGCCTCAATCGCGTCATTCGCGCCGGCTACCAGCTACTCGATCTGCACACCTATTTCACCGCCGGAGAGAAAGAAGTCCGCGCCTGGACCATCCCCATCGGGGCCACGGCGCCACAGGCAGCGGGCAAGATACACACCGACTTCGAAAAGGGCTTTATTCGCGCCGAAATTGTCAGCTATGACGACTATATCGCCGGCAATGGTGAGCAGGGCGCAAAAGATGCTGGCAAATGGCGGCTTGAGGGCAAGGATTACATCGTGCAGGATGGCGATGTCATCCACTTCCGGTTTAATGTGTGAGCCCCAGCCCCTCTAAAGACACAGCGACGAAAAGTCGAGATAGCCGCCCAGCCAATACCACGACAAAGAGCGGTATTCACACCACCTCGGGGCGCAGTGCCTACGGCTTTGGCCTGGTGCTGCTGGCCTGTGTGATCTGGGGATTTTTCCCCATTGCCGCCAAGGGCATCACCGGCCAGCTCGACCCCCACACCATCAATTTCTATCGTTTCGCCATTGCTGGGCTAATGCTACTGCCCTTTTTACTAGTCCGGGGCACCCTGCCACGACTCAGTGAAAAAGGTAGCTCCCACCACAATCTGCGCCTCGTCTTCTGCGCCCTACTGCTGATCATCAACTACTTTTTCTACATTATCGGTGTGCAGCACATCACCCCCAGCGCCACGCAAATATTGATTCAATTCTCCACCGTGATGTTGCTGCTCGCCGGCGTCTTCTTTTTTGGTGAACGGCTGTCTCAGCGCCAATGGCTGGGCTGTTTGATCTTCTTAGCTGGACTGGTGGTTTTCTTCTACCCCCGCATCGTCGCCATGCTCGACGGCTTCAACGACTACGCCCTGGGTATGGGCCTAATATCGCTGGCCGCTATCTGCTGGACGGGCTATGCCGTACTACAAAAACAATTGTTACTGCACTTCAGCTCTTCACAGATTATGCTGATAGTCTACCTCCTCGGCGCTCTGGTATTCCTGCCCCTGGCTCAACCTCTTAGCATTATTGAACTCGACACCTCCGGTCTACTACTACTGTTTTTTTGCGGCGCCAGCACCCTGGTGGGCTCCGGCAGCTTCTCCGAAGCCATGGCCCATATCGAGGCCTCAAAGGCCAGCGCCCTGCTCTCCACACTGCCGGTGTTTACGATATTGTTCATGTGGTGCCTGAGTTTCATCCCCGGTTTTACCATCACCCCAGAACCGCTTAGCAATCTGACCTTATCCGGTGCCGCGCTGGTGGTATTGGGCGCCCTGATGGTAGCCCTGAAAAAACACCGGTAAGTTCGAGCAAAGTCACCCCGCAAGCCCTTCAACAAGATCCCAGCCCTATCCCCAAATACCCCAGCAGTCTATGCTGGCCTGTATGAAACGCCGCCTGCTATTGTTCAGCTCACTCTTCGCCCTCCTACTGCTGACGTGGCTGACCTTACCCGGCCTGCACACAGCACAACAAATCGGCGCTAAAGCCCTTGGACTCGAAGTCAAAAGCTCTGCGAATAACCTTCAAGCGCTTTCCACGGCAGCGGGCTTTAAAGTCGTGCGCTATTACGGCGATATTCCCGGGCCACGGGGACTTGCCATCAGCCGCGCCGGATTGATCGTCAGCAGCCCCGCTGAGGGGGCGGTTTATCGCCTGGTCGACAGCGACCATAGCGGTAGTGCCAAAAGCCACCTCACTCTAGTCGACAATTTGATACGACCCAGCGGCCTCGAAATTCACGACAACTGGCTCTATATTGCCGAAGCCGATGCCATCGGTCGCATCGCCTATAACCCCCTCAACGGCGCAACGCAAGGCAGCTACCAACGCATCATTCACGACCTGCCCAGTGGAGGGAATCACTGGCGTCGCGTTATTCACGTCGGTCCCGATGGCTGGCTCTATCTCGCGATCGGCTCCAGCTGCAATGTCTGTATTGAGGAAGACACCCGGCGTGGCAGCATCATGCGCTTTCACAGCGACGGCAGTGGCGGTGAAATTGTTGCCCGCGGCCTACGCAACAGCGCCGGCTTTGACTGGGCTCCGTGGAACCAGCAGCTCTACGCCACCGATAATGGCCGCGACTGGCTGGGTGACGACGAACCACCCGATGAGCTCAACCGGGTCACCCAAGGGAGCCACTATGGCTGGCCCTTCAGCAACGGTTTCGGCGCCACCGACCCCGACTATGGCAATCACCCGGATAAACCCCTGCAAGCCAGTAAAAGCCCTGTCCATGGCTTTCGCCCCCACAATGCCGCGCTGGGCATTATCTTTAACCGCAGTGACTCCCTGCCACCGAGCTACCGGCGCAGCGCTTTTGTCGCCCTACACGGCTCCTGGAATCGCTCGGTTCCGGACGGCTATAAGGTCGTCTCGCTACAGTGGAAGGAAGACGGTAGCATCGTAGAAAATGACCTACTCTGGGGGTTTTTAACAGCCACGGGCAGGATTCTCGGTCGCCCCGCAGAACTCGCCCAGGGCGAGGACGGCAGCCTGTACATCAGTGACGACTTTGCCGATACCCTGTACCGACTCTATCCCGACAACAGGGTCGCCAAATAGTCCTGTAAATTAGCCTTCCTCCCTTGACAAGCCGCACCGAAATAGCCAAAATCCCCCGCCTTCAAAGATCGACCATTTTTGTGGCTATGTAGCTCAGCTGGTTAGAGCACAGCATTCATAATGCTGGGGTCGGCGGTTCAAGTCCGCCCATAGCTACCATCTCTTTATATCGAATAAGACTGCTTAGCGCTGTTCTGGCGCCACATGACTCACCTGCTAGCAAAGCCTTTTTATTATTTCCCCGTTCACAGGGCAAGCTACACGCTCTCTGCAGTCTTCACTACTGTTAAAACCTTACTCAAAGCCGCCACAAGTCTCACAGTGTGAACAGCAGGCGCTTGCTTAACAGCGTCCCTTTTTAGCCTGTCCGGGCGGGCAAAAGCGAGAACTCGGCTGGCCTTTATGTGACGGTTCTGCGTCTCTTCCGTGCTTACCACCCGCCTCCCCATCGTCTGACTTATCATCTCTTGTTATGGCCGCACCAATACCCCCGCCCAGCGCACCACCAACAATCGCACCCTCTCGGCCACCCACCTCATTGCCAATGGCCGCGCCTACGGCACCACCTAGACCTCCGCCAATAGCGGCATCCAGTGTCGAATCGCCGGCATTCACCACCGCTACCGAAAACAATGTACTTAAGAGTATGTATTTAATCTTCATCGCCAGGGCCTAATGTCAATTTCCAGTTAGACAGATAATGACCCTACAAGCGTTTTTTTGCGGTGAGTAGGGTCTCAATTCTCGCACGCTGAATTCAGCATCAAGCACCTAGGAATAGAGTGTGAACCGGCGCCGTGTGAGTCTTCGGCAATAACTTATCGGCAATGAGGTACTAAGGCCGTGCCCGCTAGCTCCAGCGGCCTTTTATGTATTCTGTGGCCTCTTGTATGTTCATGTCCCGAGTACCGGCACCGGTGCGCAGGTAAAGCCGCGGCGCACCCTCGCGATTCAAATAGGCGGGCCTTGGCGTCGCTTTGATGATGATACGGCAAATATCATTGCCCTCGATGGCATGAAAAACAATGTGTAAATACGGGCATAAATCCGCACCTAAGCTCATCGACACCGCGGTCACCAAGGCCTGTTCAAAGCCGTCGGCATCGGACTTTTTCAACAAACTGTAATCGGGCTGCAAACCAGTGGTGGTGCCTTCATCATCCACCCCGATAAGTAAAGTACCGCCCTTACCATTCATAAACCCGGCGATGGTTTTGAGAATCACCACCTCCAGCTTTTTATTGGCCCGCTGCTCGCGAAGGTCCCAGCGAAAACTCGACTTAAATTCCAGTCGGGGACCCTCGCCCTGAGACAATAGGGAGAGCAAATCCTTGCCAAGCTCCTGATTCAAGCTGTCGATGGTGTCCAATTTACTGCGAATAACTCGGAATACCAGGCCAAACAGCCAACCAATCCCACCACCAACGAGGATGTAGTACAGGGTTTTCCTGTAGGTTTCACCCGTCAAGGATTTGACTACACCTTGATAGACAAACTGCCACTGCGTTATCGAGCCATCATGAGCTTCATAGAGATGATAAATAACCATATCGTTAACCGGCTGTATCAACAACACGCCAAACAGAGCACCAAACAAAATACTCGCCAGGTGGAGAAGGAGTTTATTTTTGCGCACATTGACCATAGAGTATCTCGTTTGAAGACCTAAATATCGAACCTGGCTTTAGGCGGCATATTGCTAATAAATGCTAGCGAAACACACATTTTTAGCCCACAAGCTGCCATGATGGCTCATCACGACAGGTATAAGCACCTGTGGAATTAGCAGCAGGGCCCAAGGATACAATGATCAAACGCCTGGTTTTCCGCATTGTTATGATGCTCGCTTTCAGCGCCGGCATTATGTCCTATATGGCGTCCATTAACGGCATAGATGTACGCCAATTTCTGCCGGCCTTTGAGCCCCCCCAACTGTCCAGGCTCAAACTACCGGCAATGCCCGACATCAAGCTTCCCGGTGCAGACGCTCAAAAACCCACGATCAGCAAAGTTTATAAATGGCGTGATGAGAATGGCACTTGGCACTTTAGCGAAAACTTGCCGGAGGGAGTGACAGCGGAACAAACCATCTTCCTCAATTCCGAAACCAACATCATTCAGGGCTGGCCCGACCCCCCTCCCGTCAACACCGCCACCGAACCGAACAATGCCCCTACTCAGGCAATAACACCATCTGCCAAGCTCAACCCCTACAGCAAAAAAGCCATCGAAAAACTTTTTGACGATGCCCGAGGGGTGCAGGACATTATGGATAAGCGCAGCCAGAACTTAGAGCGAGCCGGCCAATAGCCCCGCGCTGCCAACTCAGCGCCTACATCCCCCCTCTCCAGCCTTCTTGAGCAAGTAAGCCCCATACCACTGTCTATCAGCCGCTATTAATACGGCCCATCAGCAGCCGCCAATTTTTTGACGAGCGCCGTGAGCGAACAAATTAACTCATTGTTTTTCAAAGTAATTTTTTAGTGGCACAGTTAATGCTTAAACACCAGAAAGCGACTCTCCACCTACCTTCGGGTGCTGGCACAACAAGTAGTCAACGATTCGTCGACACAAGGAATAGAAAAGTTTGAATAAGACCACAGCAATCATCGTCATTATTGTCGCCCTACTGCTCACCGGTGGTGGCGGTGCCTGGTTTTACTTTAGCGGTGATTCCGACACTGTTGAGGCAGGCGCTGGCAATGGCATCGAGGCGCGGGGTGAAAGTTACTACCTGGCACTCGAACCCCCCTTCATCGTCAACTTCGTCTACAAGGATACCCTGCGATACTTGCAAATGACCCTGTCGGTGATGAGCCACGAGCCGACTATTCTCGAACAAGTGAGCCATCACATGCCCGCCATTCGCCACCGCATCATTATGTTGGTCGGCGATAAAAGCTTTGACGAACTCAATGGTGAAGACAGAAGAGAGGCCCTGCGCGAGGAAATATTGCTCGAGATCCGCAATATTATCCAGGCCGAAAAAAACTTCACCCACAATCCGGGCCAGGTGGAAGCGGTGTACTTCACCGGCTATGTGATGCAGTAATGGCTGATTCTGATACCACACCAGAGGCCGAGAGCGAAGAGGTACTCACCCAGGAGGAGATAGACGCGCTGCTAACCAGCGTCGATGGCGAAGAGGACGACGGCGATGTCGGCGACATCGTCCCCGGTGTTGGCCATGTGCGCACCTTTGACTTCTCCCGCCAGGGCCAGTCGCTCAGCGCCGGCCTGCCCCTGCTCAACGTCATCCACGAGCGCTTTGCCCTGCAGTTTTGCGAGAGTATTTTTAACACCCTACGCTGCTCCAATAACGTCAAGTTTGCGGGTGCCCGAGGCGCGTCGTTTACCGATTATTTACACACCCTCGAATTGCCCACTCACATTAACTTTATCAACCTCCAGCCCTTGAAGGGTATCGCCCTTGCCGTATTCGACAACAACCTGATCGCCAATGCGACCAGTAGTTTTTTTGGCGGTTCAATGAAAAAAGAGCTGGTCGGAGACAAGCAGGATTTCACGCCCTCCGAAATGCGCATTGGTAATATGCTGCTGCAGCGGGTCATGAGTGACCTACAGCTCAGTTGGAAGGCCGATATTGATATTCACCCCCAGGCCAAACAAACCGAGACCAACCCCGACTTTGCCCAGCTAATGAACCCGGCGGAACAACTGCTGGTCAATCGCTTTGACATCGTCTTTGAGGGCACACAGGGCATCTTCGAGCTGGCCATGCCAATGGCCATGATCGAGCCCTATCGGGACCAGTTCGCGGTGACTTACCAGGCTGAAAAGCGTGAAGACCAGGGCACCTGGGCGCCGGTGATTATCGATGAACTGAAGACCACCTCGGTAGAACTGAGCAGTACCCTCGGTACCGCACAGGTCTCACTGGGAGAACTTCTCAAGCTCAATGCCGGCGACATCATCCACCTCGACATGAGCGACACGGTAACCCT
Source organism: Gammaproteobacteria bacterium 54_18_T64 (assembly GCA_002162825.1). Lineage (GTDB taxonomy): Bacteria > Pseudomonadota > Gammaproteobacteria > Pseudomonadales > Porticoccaceae > Reddybacter. Next base: position 4,493 of record MAAU01000071.1, on the reverse strand, counting down.
CTTTGCCGAGGGCGTACCTATTTTTGAAGGTGAGTATGGTGCTTTCAATGACAAAAATGCCGTCAAAATACATCACAAAAAGCATCGCTCCTAGCGGAGCATTAGCAACACACAGAGCAATGTAGTGGAGACTCTCAATGAGTGACGACGAAAACAACAACGGTGACAGTGATATTTCAGCCCCGGCCAATGAGGCTGAGGCAGCGCCAGACTATAGCGCCGCCCCCCTGAAGGATCTCAATGACACCAGTGCCGCGCCCGCCGGTAACGCCATGCCGGCCATGGACGAGCAGGATATCAACCTCGATGTCATTCTCGATGTACCAGTGACGATATCCGTCGAAATTGGTCGCACTCAGGTGCCCATTCGCGACCTGCTGCGCTACTCTCAGGGCTCGGTCATTGAACTCGAACGCCTGGTCAGCGAACCTCTCGACGTGCTGGTCAACAATACCCTGATCGCCCACGGCGAGGTAGTGGTGGTCGATGAGCAATTCGGTATTCGCCTCACCGATGTCATCAGCCCCAGCGAACGCGTTAAAAAGCTCAAATGAAAATTATTGCGCCCTTCGCCGCTGCCCTCGCCCTGCCTTTTACGCCGCTCGCCCTGGCTGCGGCACCCCTGGCCGACAAGCTACCTATGGCGGATACCTCGGGTTATTTCTTGCAATTAGTCAGTGGCCTGGGCCTGGTCTTATTGAGCATTGCCGCCCTCGCCTGGCTACTCAAACGCATCAATCGCCTGCCCAATCGCGACCTCAAAAACCTCGAACTGGTCGCCTCCCTCTCCGTTGGTCAACGCGAACGCATAGTCATTGTCCGCGCCGGCAGCCGTGAATTGGTACTCGGTGTCGCCCCCGGTCATATTTCCAGGCTGGGCGAGCTTAGCCTGCCAGCAGCCACTGTAGATAAGCCTGAGGCCAGCGCGCCCACACCAGCGGACAGTAGCGAGCAAGAGACCGCATTTTCGACCCTGATCGCCAAAGTACGCAAGGACAGCACACCATGAAACGGTTCGCCATCCTCCTCGCACTGGGCGCCACCCTACTCGCCTCCGGTCAGACCTTCGCCGAACAGGGCCTGCCCTTGTTAACCGTCACATCGGGCGCCGAGGGGCAACAGTCCTACAGCCTGAACATTCAAATTCTATTGCTGATGACGGCCCTGAGCCTGCTGCCCGCCGCCTTAATTGCGATGACCTCGTTCACCCGCATTCTGGTGGTCTTCGCCATTCTGCGTCAGGCTCTTGGCACCGCGCAGACGCCCTCCAATCAAATTCTCCTCGGCCTGACCCTGTTCACCACCTTGTTCATCATGACCCCGGTGCTGGAAAAGGCCTACAACGAGGGTATCCAGCCCTATATGGATGAGCAGCTGGGCTTTAATGAGGCGGCCACCAAGGCCATCGCCCCCTTTCGCGAATTTATGCTCAATCAGGTCAGGGAGAGCGACCTCGCCCTGTTTGTCGATATGGCCGGTGATGTCCAGGTCGACGACCCCAGAGACGTACCCTTGAAGGTCTTGCTGCCCGCCTTTGTGGTCAGCGAGTTAAAGACCGCCTTTCAAATTGGCTTTCTAATCTTTATTCCCTTTTTAATTATCGATCTGGTGGTCGCCAGTGTCCTGATGTCGATGGGCATGATGATGCTCTCCCCGGTACTGATTTCCCAGCCCTTCAAGATCATGTTGTTTGTTTTGATCGACGGCTGGGCGCTGATCGTCAGTACCCTGGCGGCTGGCTTCTATGTTTAACAACAGTATGTCCGAGCACTGAGGAGAAACACATGACACCTGAATCGGTTATGGATGTTGGCTACCAGGCCATTTACATCACCATGCAACTGGCGGCACCGCTGTTACTGGCCGCCCTCACCATCGGCCTCGCCATCGGTATCTTTCAGGCCGCCACCCAAATCCAGGAAATGACCCTGAGTTTTATTCCCAAGCTGATCGCCATGGCCGTCGCCGGCATGACCGCCGGGCCCTGGATGCTCAATACCCTGCTCAGTTACACCCTGAACTTATACGCCAGCATTCCGGAAATAACCGGCTAGCGCGGCGGGCTTTCAAGGTGGAGTTTTCAGTCAACGAAGTGATGCGCCTACTGACCAGTCTGATGTGGCCGCTGCTGCGAGTCGGTAGCTTTGTGATGGCCTCACCCATACTCGGCGCCAAATCGGTTCAGGTGCGCAGTCGTATCATTCTCGCCCTGGCCATCGCCTGGGTACTCGCCCCCGTCGTCCATACACCCGAAGTCAACCCACTCAGCGCCGCCGGCCTCTTAATCAGCCTGCAACAAATCGCCCTGGGGCTGGGCATGGGCTTTATCTTCCACCTGGCCTTCGCCACCGTCATTATTGCCGGCCAGAGCATTGCCATGGCCATGGGTCTCGGCTTTGCCTCGGCCATCGACCCACAAAATGGCGTGCAGGTACCGGTGGTCAGCCAGTTTTATTTAATTCTAGCCACCCTGGTTTTCCTCGCCCTCGACGGCCACCTGTTACTCATTCAGACCATTCACCACAGTTTCGAACTCTTGCCCGTCGGCGCCCAATGGCCCCGCGAATTGGCCTGGAAAATCGTCCAGTGGGGCAGCCATATGTTTGCCAGTGGCCTGATGATCGCCCTGCCGGCACTGGCCTCACTGCTGCTGGTCAATCTCGCCTTTGGCGTCATCACCCGCTCGGCACCACAGCTGAATATTTTCGCGGTCGGCTTCCCGATCACCCTGCTAACCGGCTTTGCACTGATTTTACTCAGCCTGCCATCCTTTCTACCCCAGCTTAGCGCCGCCTTTGAAAGCGTTTTCAAGCTCGCCCCGACGCTGTTGGTGCCCTAGATGGCCGAACACGAGAGCGGGCAGGAACGCACCGAAGAACCCACCCCCAAACGCCAGGAAGACGCAAAGAAGAAGGGGCAGCTGGCGCGCTCCCGCGAACTCAACACCATGATTTCCCTGCTGGTCGGCGCCAGTGGGCTGATTGCTTTCGGCGGCACCATGATCGGCGAACTCTCCGAGCAAATGAAAAGCCACCTCACCATGGGCCCGGCAGGCATGGACGATGTCGAGGTCTTCACCGCCACCGTCGGCAGCGCTCTCGGCAATGGCATCCTCATTTGCGTACCCTTTTTTGTGCTGCTACTGGTATCCGTTTTTGTCGGCCCCCTGGCCATGGGTGGTTGGGCCTTCAGCCCCTCGGCAATGGCCTTTAAGATCAGCAAGCTCAACCCCCTCAAAGGCATCGCCAAAATGGTGTCGGCCAAGTCCTTAATGGAGCTTGTTAAAGCCCTGGGTAAATTCCTTCTGGTCGGCGCGATGGCAACGACAGTCATTTGGCAAACCTTTGACCAGCTACTGCTGCTCGCCAGTAAAGATGTCGAAACAGCCCTCAACCACTTTGCCAATATCGCCGGGCTCTCCTTCCTGAGCTTTTGTACGGCATTGATCCTGATCGCCGCCATCGACGTGCCCTTTCAACTTTGGGAGCACAAGCGCCAGCTGAAGATGACCAAGCAGGAGATTCGCGACGAGAGCAAAGAGAGTGAGGGCCGACCCGAGGTAAAAAGCCAGATCCGCATGCTGCAACGGGAAATGTCCCAACGCCGCATGATGGACAACGTACCCACCGCCAACGTGGTGATCACCAATCCGACCCACTACGCCGTCGCCCTAAAATACGACGAGCAGGGCCCCCGAGCGCCGGTGGTAGTGGCCAAGGGCAAGGGCGACATCGCTATGCGCATTCGCAAGCTGGCCGCAGAACACGATGTCATGACCTTTTCCGCGCCGCCCCTGGCGCGCGCCATCTACGCCAGTACCGAGATTGACCGCGAGATACCAGCCCAGCTCTACCTCGCCGTGGCCCAGGTACTGGCCTATGTCTACCAGCTGAAACTACCCATGAAAAGGGGCCAGGCAGCACCCAAACCACCGACCGACATCGCCATCCCCGATGAGCTAGCGGTCGCCGAAGATAGCAGTGGAGATAGCCCATGAATACCGCCACCACCAATGTCGGCGGGCCGCCCGCCAATCCGGCCCTGAAAATCATTGCCGGCCTCGGCACGCCGCTCATCGTGGTGATGATGCTGGCGATGATCATCCTGCCCCTGCCGCCGGTACTACTGGATGTCTTCTTTACCTTTAACATTTCCTTCTCGCTGATCGTCCTACTGGCGGTTATTTACGCCGAGCGACCATTAGAATTCACCGTTTTCCCCACCGTGCTGCTGATTGCCACCCTGCTGCGACTGGCATTGAATATTGCCTCGACACGGGTGGTGCTCCTCGAGGGCCACACCGGCACCGACGCTGCCGGCAAGGTGATTCAGGCCTTTGGCGACTTTGTGGTGGGCGGGAACTACACCGTGGGCCTGGTCGTGTTCGCGATTTTGGTGATTATCAATTTCGTGGTGATCACCAAGGGTGGCGGCCGTATTTCCGAGGTCTCGGCGCGCTTTACCCTCGATGCCATGCCCGGCAAGCAGATGGC